>NZ_JBHYMK010000081.1:0-26738 GCF_042743065.1 Streptomyces sp. NPDC058872 | reverse complement strand
TCACGGCGGATCGACATCAGACCGGGCATCTCGTGCTCGGCCAGCGTGATCTCCTTGCGGCCGAACGCGGCCAGGGACAGATCGGCGACCTTGAAGTCGTGGTGGGTGACAGTCGTCATGACTGGGCTGCTCCTCGTGTCTGCGAGTGCAAGGGTCGGTTGAGGTGCCTGACACCGGGGTGCGGTCCCCGGACACACGAATGCCCGGGCGCTTCCTCGGTGCCGTCGTCGGAGGCCCTCTCTCCCTCGGACGGTCCATGGACCGCCCGACCGCCATCAGCAGCGACGTCTGGCTGGTCACGAATCTACACCGGTCGGCGCGGAGGCCACAGTCCACATCGAGTCGCGGAGGAGGCGGGCCGGGGCGGAACGTCGATGCGTGCGGCTCCGAGGGGTCCCGGTTCGCGCCCCGGTCAGTGGTCGGAGCCGCCCGGCGCCTTGGCCGGGTTCCGGCCCGCGGAGGCGGCCGCCTCGCTGTAGATGTCGGGCTCCAGGTAAATGACCCGGGCGATCGGGACGGCGGCGCGGATGCGCTCCTCTGCCGCGTTGATGGCGTTCGCGACCTCGGTGGCCGTGTCGTCGTGCTGAACGGCGACCTTGGCCGCGACGAGGAGCTCTTCGGGGCCGAGGTGGAGCGTGCGCATGTGGATCAGGCGGGTGACGGTCTCGCCGTCGACGACGGCGGCTTCGATCTTCTTGACCTCGTCGACGCCGGCGGCCTCGCCGAGCAGCAGTGACTTGGTCTCGGCGGCGAGCACGATCGCGATCAGGATGAGCAGGACGCCGATGCAGAGGGTGCCGATGCCGTCCCAGACTCCGTTGCCGGTGAGCAGGGCCAGGCCGACGCCGCCGAGGGCGAGGACGAGGCCGACGAGGGCGCCGAAGTCCTCCAGGAGGACGACCGGGAGTTCGGGGGCCTTGGCGCGGCGGATGAAGTCCTTCCAGGACAGGCCGCCGCGGATCTCGTTCGACTCCTTGATGGCGGTGCGGAAGGAGAAGCCCTCGGCGACGATCGCGAAGAGGAGGACGCCGACCGGCCAGTACCAGGCCTCGATCTCGTGCGGGTGCTTGATCTTCTCGTAGCCCTCGTAGACGGCGAACATGCCGCCGACGGAGAAGAGCACGATCGAAACGAGGAAGGCGTAGATGTAGCGCTCGCGCCCGTAGCCGAAGGGATGCTGCGGGGTGGCCTCGCGCTGGGCCTTCTTGCCCCCGAGGAGCAGGAGGCCCTGGTTACCGGAGTCGGCGACGGAGTGCACGCTCTCGGCGAGCATCGAGGACGAACCGCTGAAGAGGAAGGCCACGAACTTGGCTACGGCGATCGCGAGGTTGGCGGCGAGGGCCGCCACGATCGCCTTGGTTCCGCCTGACGCGCTCATGGGTGTGTGGGATCCCTTCGTCGGTGCTCCGGCTCGATCGCCGCGGTTCGGCCGGTCATTCTCGCATCAGGCCGCGACGGTCGCGCGAAACACCGTTCCTGCTCCGGTCAGTTCGACGGTCTCGCCCGCAGGTACGAAGACGGACTCGCCGGGCCCGAGGGGGATCTCGCCCGCTGTCGGGCGGCCGGCGACGGCCAGCAGGATCTGGGGGGTGGGGACGGTGAGGTCGGTCGGGGCGGCGCCCTCGGCACGGACGAAGCGGGAGAGGCGGAACTCGTCGATCGGGGTCTCGTAGACCTCCTCGCCGGAGGGCGAGGCCTCGGGACGCAGGACACCGGGGTCGATCACCGGTTCGAAGCGGACGATCCGGAGGAGTTCGGGAACGTCGACGTGCTTCGGGGTGAGGCCGCAGCGCAGCACGTTGTCGGAGTTGGCCATGATCTCGACGCCGAGTCCCTCGATGTAGGCGTGCGGGACGCCGGCGCCGAGGTAGAGGGCTTCGCCGGGCTGCAGCCGGACGTGGTGGAGCAGCATGGCCGCGATGACGCCGGGGTCGCTCGGGTAGTGGTGGGCGAGGGTCGCGTACGGCGCGTGGGCTCCGCCGAGTGCCTCGGCGGCGGCGGCGGCCTCGGCGACGGTGTGCGCCATCTCGGTGTGGTCGGCGGTGAGCAGGGCCGTGAGGACCTCGCGGAGCGCTGCCTCTTCGGGGTGGGCGTGGAGCAGGTCCACATAGGGCTTGAGCGAGTCGACCCCGAGGGCCGCGATGAGGTCGGCGGCTTCGGCCGGGGGCCGGAAGCCGCACAGTCCCTCGAAGGGAGTGAGGGCGCAGATCAGCTCGGGCTTGTGGTTGGCGTCCTTGTAGGTGCGCTGTGGGGCGTCGACCGGGATGCCGGCGGCCTCTTCGGCCGCGTGCCCGGCCTTGGCCTGGGTCGGGTCGGGGTGGACCTGGAGGGAGAGCGGGGCGCCCGCGGCCAGCAGTTTCAGCAGGAAGGGGAGTTGCGGGCCGAACTTCTCGACGGTGGGCTCGCCGAGTTCGCGTACGGGGTCGGCGGCGATGAGTGCGTTCAGCGGGCCGCGCTCGGTGAGGGAGGGGGCTCCGGGATGGACGCCCATCCACATCTCGGCCTGGGGCTCGCCGGTGGGGGCGGTTCCGAGCAGTTCCGGGATGGCCGTCGTGGACCCCCAGGCATAGGGGCGGACGGTGTTGACGAGGCGGTCCATGGTGCCTGCCAGCTCCTCGGGGTCGTGACGGATGGTGCGGAGTGTCGGGAGACAGATGACAGGGATCGGATGACGGAGGGGTGACGGGGCGGTGGGCGAATGGGTGACGGGGCGGTGGACGGGGTGCGCGGGGCGGGATGCCGGTGGGGCGGGGTGCCCGTGGGGCGGGTGGGGTACTGGTGGGAAAAGGGGCGCCCTGGTGGGGGTGCGGGGCGCCGGTGCGTCCCTAGCGGGCGGTGCGGGCCTGGGTGGTCAGGGCCAGGTAGACGGCCGCGAAGTCGGTGACCGCGAGCAGTTCGGCGAGGCTCTCCAGGTCGCTGCCCTCCTCCGGTTCGAGTTCGCTGATGGCCGTTTCGTGGCCGAGGGCGAGTTCACGGGCGGCCGGGGCGGCGGTCAGGCCGCCCGTCGGACGGTCGCGGAGCAGGACCACGCGTGCGCGGAGGGCTTGTGGCTCCTCCACGCGGTCGCGGAAGAAGTCGTCCGGGTCCGCGCCGGCCGCGTAGTCACCGGCGAGGAGGACTCCGTGTGCCGGTAGCGCCTCCGGGAGTTCCGCGGCGAGTGCGGGGAGGCCGGCGAGTTCGGCGAGCACGGCGGCGAAGCGGCGGCCGGCCGGGCCCGCTGCGTAGCCTTCGGTCCAGATCAGCGGGAGCGTGTCCGCGAGCTCGGCGGCGAGGGTCTTCGCCGGGTTGCCGTACGTGGCGATGGCCGGCCCGCAGCGCTCGGCCGCGTGGTCGAGGCGGTCGGCGACCTTCTCCAGTGCCTCCGGTGGCGCCTCGATGAGGCCGACGCGGTCCAGCAGCGCGAGCAGGGGGGTGAACAGGGCCCAGAGTGCGCCCGGGCTGGCCGCGATGCTCTCGGCGTATTCGTCGGGGGCTTCGTTCGGGGCGATCGCCATCGGGACGAACAGGCCGTGCGAGCCGTTGACCGCTTCGGCGAGCGGGGAGGCCTTGGGGGCGACGGCGACGACGGTGATGCCGCGGCGGTAGGCCTGCTCCGCGAGGAGGGCGAGGCCGGGCTCCGAACCGTCGGTGGTCGGGAGCAGCAGCAGGTCGACGGAGCCCGCCCAGCCCGGCAGGGCCCAGCGGAGGGCGCCCGCCGCCGGGGCGACGCCGGTCGGCTGGAGTCGTGCGACGGGGGCCGAGCTTCCGGCGAGTGCGCCGATCAGGTCCGCGACGGCTGCGGCGGCGGTGCCGGGCCCCGCGACGAGGACCGCACGGGGGCGGCCTTCCGGGCGGAGGTCGGCGATGCCGGCTTCGGCTGCGTGGCGGGCTGCGGTCCGAACCCGTGCGCCGGCCTCGGCGGCGCCGCGCAGAAGGCCACGGCGGTCGGCCAGGGCGAGGTCGTCCGGGGCGTCGAGGAGGGTCTCGTCGAGCATGTGCGGTGCCTCCGGTCGTCGGAGCGGGGTCCCTGTGGTGCGTGTCGTGCGGGGCGTTCGCGGGAGGGGCGGGTCCTGGTGGTGTGCGCCCGGGCCGTTCCGTTCCCGTCCGCGCCGCCCGTGCCCCCGAGGGCCCGGAGCTCCGGGTCTTCTCGTGGGGTGCCCGTCCGGGGCGGTCGTGCCTCCGGAGGGGCTCGTACCGGCGCGGTCGCGGATGCGTGGACCTCCCGGGGCCTCCGGGGTGCCTCCGGGGCTCGCCGGGGCTGCCGGTGGCCTAGGCCGGGCGGCGGGCCTCGTCCGTGAGCAGGACCGGGATGCCGTCGCGCACCGGGTAGGCGAGGCCGCAGTCGGGGCTGCTGCAGATCAGTTCGGGGGTCTCGTCCGCCGTGCGGTCGTTCAGCGGAGCGTGACAGGCCGGGCAGGCCAGGATCTCCAGGAGGCCGGCTTCGAGCGGCATGGGGTTTCCCTTCGAACAAATGGATAGGGCCAGGTCAGCCTACCGCCGGGGAACGGGGGGCGCCCCCGTTCCCCGGCGGATCGGCGGGGTCAGTCGGTCGCCCGGACCAGGGCGAGGACCGCATCGCGGACCTTGGCCATGGTGGCCTCGTCGCGGGCCTCGACGTTGAGGCGGAGCAGCGGCTCCGTGTTGGAGGCGCGGAGGTTGAACCACCAGTCCTCCGCCGTCGCCGTGAGGCCGTCGAGCTCGTCGAAGGCGACGCCGTCCTCGTCCGCGTAGGCCGCCTTGACCTTGGCGGTGCTCGCCGCCTGGTCGGCGACGGTCGAGTTGATCTCGCCCGAGGCGGCGTACCGGTCGTAGGCCGAGACCAGGTCGGACAGGGTGCCCTGCTGGCCGCCGAGGGCCGCGAGGACGTGGAGCGCGGCGAGCATGCCCGTGTCCGCGTTCCAGAAGTCCTTGAAGTAGTAGTGCGCGGAGTGTTCGCCGCCGAAGATCGCCCCGGTCTTCGCCATCTCCTCCTTGATGAAGGAGTGGCCGACGCGGGTGCGGACCGGCTGGCCGCCCTGCTCGCGGACGACCTCGGGCACGGACCAGGAGGTGATCAGGTTGTGGATGATCGTTCCACCGGGGTTCTTGGCCAGCTCGCGTGCGGCGACGAGGGCCGTGATCGCGGACGGGGAGACCGGCTCGCCGCGCTCGTCGACGACGAAGCAGCGGTCGGCGTCGCCGTCGAAGGCGAGGCCGAGGTCGGCGCCCTCGGCGCGGACGCGGGCCTGGAGGTCGACGATGTTCTTCGGGTCGAGCGGGTTGGCCTCGTGGTTCGGGAAGGTGCCGTCGAGCTCGAAGTACATCGGGACGACGTCGAGCGGGAGTCCCCCGAGCACGGTGGGGACGGTGTGGCCGCCCATGCCGTTGCCCGCGTCGACGACGACCTTCAGGGGGCGGATCGCGGTGAGGTCGACCAGGGACTTCAGGTGTGCGGCGTAGTCCGCCAGGGTGTCGCGCTCGCTGATCTCGCCCGTCCGTGGCGCGGCCTCCGGGGCGCCCGTCCGCGACCACTGCTGAGCGAGGGCGCGGATGTCGGCGAGGCCGGTGTCCTGGCCCACGGGGGCGGCACCGGCACGGCACATCTTGATGCCGTTGTACTGGGCCGGGTTGTGGGAGGCCGTGAACATGGCGCCGGGCAGGCCGAGGCTGCCGGAGGCGAAGTACAGCTGGTCCGTGGAGCAGAGCCCGATGAGGGTGACGTCGGCGCCGAGGCGGGCCGCGCCGCGTGCGAAGGCCGCCGCGAGGCCCGGCGACGAGGGGCGCATGTCATGGCCGACGACGATCGCGTCCGCCTCCGTCACCCGGACGAAGGCCGCGCCGAAGAGCTCGCTGAGCGTCTCGTCCCACTGGTCGGGTACCACTCCGCGGATGTCATACGCCTTCACGATCTGCGACAGATCGACGGTCACGGATCCACCCTCCTGAGTTCTCGGCACGCGTGTGCGGCGCGTGTGCGGAACGCCAAAGCTACCCGCAGACCGGAGGTGCGGGCCCGGAGGTCCGCGGCCGGTGGCCGGTTGCCGTCAGTTGTCGGGGGACCGCAGGACCCTCAGGTGGCCGCGGCGTCCGACCTCCATGGGGTCGCCGCCGCGTCCGGTGCCGCCCTTGCCGCCGGCCTCGGCCTTGCGCTCGTGGGGGCGCGCCGCCTCCCGCACGGCGTTGGCCAGCGCTTCGAGGTCGTCGCCGCTGGGGCGGGTGGGGGCGGATCCGTCGGAGAGCCGCACCACTTCCCAGCCGCGGGGTGCGGTCAGGCGCTCACCGTGCTCGGCGCACAGGTCGTAGCAGTGGGGCTCGGCGTAGGTGGCGAGCGGGCCGAGGACCGCAGTCGAGTCGGCATAGACGTACGTCAGTGTCGCGACGGCAGGGCGGCCGCACGCAGTGCGCGAACAGCGACGTACAGGGCTCACGACGTTGGACGGTACCGCACTCTTGAGCGGGCCGCGACGACTCTCCCTCAGGTCACTCCACCGTGTCGCGATGTGACCTCCGCCACGCGCCCTCGCGCGGTGGCCGTCCTGACCTGCGGAGGAGGAAGGGCAGGGGGGTGGGGGTAGGGGGGTATTCAGACACCTTGAGATGCAAATCCGGTCAAGCAGGGCCAGATGGCCGATCGTCACGGCCGGTCGAATCGTGCACCCGGTTGGCCGGAACGTTCAGGTTTCGACAAGGCGGGGGGACGGGGCGCGGACGGACGGGGAAAGGTGGCGAGGATGCGCCACGGTGCGGTGGGACGGATGGGGGTTACGCTGCGTCAGTGATGGAGAGTCCTGTGCCGCCGAGCCCTTCGCACCGTCCCACGGAGCCCCCGACGGAGCCGCGGGCCCGTCGCCGCGACCGGCACGGCCGCGGGATGCGGGGGCCGGTCGCTCCGCCGCAGGTACCGCTCTCCGCGAGCCGGTCCGACACCTTCCGTGACCTGGTCCTCGACTCGGTGGAGCGGCTCGAGCGCCGCTGGCCCCAGTTGGCGGACGTCGACTTCATGGTGATGGAGGTGCCGCCGGTGGTGTCGGGCGAGACCGTGCCGCTGGGCGGTTCGGTACCGGCGGAGAAGAACGAGCCGGCCCGGGTGGTCGTCTACCGGCGGCCGGTCGAACTGCGCTCGAAGAGCCGTGACGAGCGGGCCCTGTTGGTCCACGAGGTGGTCGTGGAACAAGTTGCGGAACTCCTCGGCCTCTCGCCCGAATCGATCGATCCCCGCTACGGACAGGACTAGGACGAACGGATCCGGTCACCCGGCGGGCCCGACGCTCCGGTCGGCACGGGCCCGGGCCGTACGTCAGCCGAGTACGCCGAGGTCCTGGTGGGCGGTCGGCACCTCGACCGTGCCGCGGTCGTCGACGAAGGTCTGGACGGTGAACATCGGGATGCCGTCCTCCGGAACGGCGAGCGTCCGCGCCGCGTACACCTTGCCCCCGGAGACCGGCTCGACGGTCAGCGCGTAGGAGCCCTTGAGCCCCGCGGGCACCAGATCGGGCAGGACCGTCGTCGTGCCCGCCTTGACGGTGACCGTCTTGGACACCGGCGCGCCCGCCCCGGAGCCGGCCGAGGCCGTGACCTTGACCTGGGCGTCGGCGGCCGGAGCGGTCAGCGAGAGGGTCGACGCCTTGGCGCGGTTGTCGGCGACCGTCGCCCGCGCGGAGACGGCGGCGGTCGCCGGGACGAACGCGATCTCGGTCTTCTCGCCCTTGCCCCGGACGACCTGGAGCGCCGCCACGACCGGGGTCGGCTTCTTCGGGTCGCTCGGGGTGAGCAGCAGGGAGCCCACCGCGCCGCGGGTGAGCTCGGGCAGGTCGACGGCGGCCGTCATGCCGGACTTCACGTGCAGGGAGTCGGCCCCTGCCGGCACGATCGTCCCGGTCGTGGTGACCAGCTGGACCTTGAGGTCGGCGTCGTCCTCGCCGGGGGCGAAGGCCACCAGCCGCACCGAGGTGGCGTCGGCCGGGATGCCGGGGAGCACGGCGCTGCTCGCCGGGTCGGTCGCGGCGGCGAGCCAGTCGCTGCCGAGCTTGTCGTCGGCGACGGCGACCGCGGCGCTGACGCGTCCGCTGCGGGTGCTGACGTGGACGGTGACGTCCCGCTGCGCGGCCTCTCCGGTGAGGGTGGAGAGGAGGACCGGGACGGTGGAGCGGGCGGGGACCGGGATGCCTTCGGTGAACTGGGACTTGAGGACGCCCTCGGGGCCGTACAGCTCGATGTCGACGACGGCCGCGGTGTCGTCGGGATTGGTGAGGTGGAGGTAGTCCTGGCGTTCCTTGGCCGTGGAGGCGGCCGGGAACCAGAAGTCGGTGTCGGGGGCTGCACAGGCGAGGCCGCGGAGACCGCGTGCGCCACCGGCCGGGACCATGCTGGTCTGCTGGACGGTCCAGCCGGGGGCGAGGGTGCCGGTGGCCGTGCCGATGAGGGCGGGGGCGGCACCGCCGTCGACCTGGACGGCGACGGGCTTTCCGGGGGCGGTCACGGTGGCCGGGACCTTGGGCTCCTTGGACTTCTTGCCGCTCCCGGTGGCGCCGTCTGCGGTCGTCGCACCCACGGCGGCGCGGAGCAGCGCCGTCGGCTGTGCGGTCTTGGCGGAGCCGGCCGGGGAACCCGTCTCCTTGCCCGCCGTCGGCGTGTACGAGGTGTAGAGCGTCTCGGCGACCTCCGAGGTGCTGGGCACCGGGCAGGCGAGGCCGACGCGTTCCACCGGCAGACGCGTGGTGGCCGTCGCCCCGGGGGCGGCGGCGCCGTCCGGAGCGGTGAGGGCCGCGAAACCGGTGACGGCGGCGAGGGCCGTGGCGCCCGCGATCAGGGAGAGGGACGTGCGCTTCACTGGTTGCTGCTCCCGTCGGGACGCTGCTCGGTCTCGTGGCCCTGGGGGTACCCGTACTCGTAGCCGTACGGGTCGTACTGCTGGGACCGGTCGTACTGCTGCTGGTCGTACTGCTGCTGGTCGTACTGCTGCACCTGCTCGTAGCCCTGCTCCGGGTAGGGCTGCTGGTCGTAGCCGTGCTGGGGGTACGCGTAGGACTGCTGCTGGTAGGGGTCCGCCGCGTAGTCCCGGTAGTAGTCCTGGTCGGCGTACGTCCCGTCCTGGGGCTGCTGCGGGGCCGGCTCGTAGGCCGGGGCGTATCCGTCGCTCCCCTCCCGCTCCGGGTTCCGGGGCTGGTGGGAGGGCTGCTCCGGGATCGGGGCCGGTTCGCCCTGCGGGAACCCGGGGGCACCGGCGGCCTCCGCCTCCGCGGCGGCGCGCAGCCGGCGGGCGCGACGGCCGTCGCCCTCGGTCGCCTGGGCGGGGATCGCGAGCTCCTCCTCCGGCAGGTCGTCGTCGATCTGGCGGCGGCGGCCGGGCAGGGCGAGGACGAGGAGCACGACGGCGAGACCGGCCTGGGCCCAGATCCATGCGGTGTGGGTGAGGGGTGCCTCGTACGTGAGGTCGAGGCGGCCCCCCTGGGCGGGGAGTTCGAAGCCCTGCGCCCAGCCGTCGACGGTGGTGCCCTTCAGCTCCTTGCCATCGAGGGTGGCGGTCCAGCCCTCGGCGGCGCGGTCGGCGAGGCGCAGGACGCGACCGGCGGGGCCGGCCGGGACCTCGGTGTGCGCTTCGACGGGACCGGCGGCGACGGCGAGCGGGGCGGCGGCCTCCGCCTCGCCCCCGTCCGGTGCGGTGCCCTTGGCGACCGGCGGGACGATCATGATCCGGGCGATCTCTCGGTCGACGCGCCAGAGCGCACTGCCGTCGAGCTGGCTGAGCCGGCTGAGCCCGGGGGTGGCGTCGAGGACCCGGCTCATCTGGCGCGGTGCCCCGTCCCGCACCAGGACGTAACGGATGGCGTAGCCACTGAGCTCCTGCGTCTGGTCGGCGCCGGAACCGGCGACGAGCCGGGCGACGACCTCGTCGAGGCGGGGGGCCGCTTCGGCACCGGCGGTCAGTTCGGCGTCGCCGAGGCGGGCGCCGGAACCGCGGACCAGGGTGTAGGCGACCTTGCCGGGCGCGCTGCCGCCGAGGACGAGGGTGCGGGGCTGGTCGCGGGTGCCGCTCTCCTCGGCGACGAAGGCCGGGACCTGGACCGGGTCCCGCCGGGTCAGCGGGCCGTCGGCGCCGCCGATCATCCAGCCGACGGCGGCGACGGCCGGGCCGAGGGCACAGGCGAGGGCGATCAGGGCGGCGACGGGCTGACGCCAGCCGAAGCCGTGGGCGGCGACGCGGGTGCGACCGCCTTCGGCGCCGATGGTTCCGGCAGCGATCAGGGCGGCGCCGTAGACCAGGGTGGCGGGTCCGGCCCAGCCGGTGCCGCCCGCACCGTTGCTGAGGGCGGCGAAGAGGAGCCCGGCGAGGGCCGCGGCCCAGGCAGCACGGACGGCGAACGCGCGCTCCTCGCGCAGGAGCCCGGCGAGGGCGGCGAGGACGAGGCCGATGAACAGGAGGCCGCCGAGGGTGCCGGGCCCGCCGGGGCTGGTGCCCAGCAGTTCCAGTGTGCTCGCCGTGCCCGTGCGGACGTCGAGGCCGGCCTCGCGCAGGAAGGCGCCGGGGTCGGTGAGGAGGGCGATCGACCAGGGCGCGAGGACCAGCAGAGGAGTGCCGACGGCGGCCAGGAAGCGGAGCCCGTACGCCGTGATGTCGTCCCTGCGCACGGCGAGCACGCCCAGGCCGAGGAGCACGGCGAGCGGCCAGACGATCGGGGTGAACGCCATGGCGAAGGTGAGCAGGAAGGCGTACGCCCAGGTGGCGCGCCAGCTGCCCCGGTCCGGTCGGTTGAAGCCGTGGGCGGCGACGGCTGCTCGGGCGATCAGCGGGAGCAGGACCGCGAGGACGGCGGTGCCGAGCCGGCCGGCGGCGAGGGCACCGGTGGCGGCGGGCAGGAAGGCGTACGCGATGGCGGCCCAGGCGCGCAGCAGGCTGGACTCGACGATGCCGCGGGCGGCGAAGTACGCGGTGAAGCCCGCCAGGGGGACCGAGCAGACCAGCAACAGGGTCAGCGCGGTGGAGGTGGAGCCGAGGAACAGCGCGGAGAGCGCGGCCAGGACGGCGAGGTAGGGCGGGGCGCCCTGGGTGCCGCCGGCGCCGATGGGGTGCCAGGCGTCGGCGTACCGCGACCAGAGTCCGGAGACGGTGTCCGGGGCGGGGAGCAGGGCGCCGCCGGCGAGCGAACCGCCGGCGAAGAGGTTCCGGCAGGCGACCAGGGAGACGAGGAGGAGCAGGGCGAAGAGGACCGGACCGGGCTTGCGGGCGATCTTCTTGAGCCGGGCGAACTGCTCGACCTCCAGGTAGTCGGCGTCCTCGTCGCCGGGTCCGGACTCGACGACGCCGTGGCGGGAACCGCCGGTGTCGGTTTCGCTGCTGCCGAAGTGGGAGGCGACCTGCTCGACGGTGGCGCGGAGGGTGGCGCCCGGCGGCGGGAAGAGCGGGCGGAGTTCGCCCGCGGGGACGGCGGGGTTCTTCCGGCGCTTGCGGGCGGCAAGGATCTTCTCGGGGCGCAGCAGGGTGACGAGGAGGCCCATGACCTCGTCCACCGCCTGTCCGGGGGCCTTGCCGACGAGGTAGCCGAGGGTGCGGAGCAGGGTGCTGAGGACGAGCCTCAGGAAGACGTAGGGCAGGGCCCTGCCCCGGGTGTTGGCGAGGAGGGTGTGGACGGCACCGGCCTTGTCGACGCGGTGCGGGTTGGCGGCGGTGCGCCCCGCGCAGTCGACGCTGCGGCGCTCGCGGGCGGACGCCTCGGCGTGCCGCAGGACGGCGTCGGGGGCGACGAGGACGCGGAAGCCGGCGGCATGGGCGCGCCAGCACAGGTCGACGTCGTCGCGCATCAGGGGGAGGCGCCGGTCGAAGCCGCCGAGTTCCTCGAAGGCGTCGCGGCGGACCAGCATGCCGGCGGTGGAGACGGACAGGACGGAGCGCACCTGGTCGTGCTGGCCCTGGTCCTGTTCGCGGCGGTCGAGTCCGGTCCAGCGGCGTCCGCTGCGGGCGATGCTGACGCCGACTTCGAGGAGCTGCTTCCTGTCGTACCAGCCGCGGAGCTTGGGGCCGATGACCGCGGCGTCGGGGTCGGCGTCGGCGACGCGCAGGAGTTCGGCGAGGGCGCCGGGCTCGGGGGCGCAGTCGTCGTGGAGGAGCCAGAGCCACTGGACCGGTTCGCCGTGCGGGAGGTCCGGGAGGTCGTACGCCTCGTCGTTCCAGGTGCGGCTGACGGGGTCCCAGCCGCTGGGGCGCTTCAGGTAGGGAAGGTCCTCGGGTCCGAGCACGGGCGCGGTGTGGGCGGCCTCCTCGACGGCGGCGCCGAAGCCGGTGCGGCGCGCCAGGTGAAGGACGCGGTCGGCTCCGATGGCGTCGGCGACGAGCTGCGCCGAGTCGTCGGCGCTGCCGGTGTCGGCCGCGACCGCGTTCTGCACGGGGCGCTCCTGGGCCAACAGCCCGGCGAGGGCGTCGGGCAGCCAGCGGGCGCCGTCGTGGGTGACGAGCACGGCGGTGACGACGTGTCGCGGAAACTCAGGAGTTGAGGACATCGAGCTACGGGCCCTCCGGCCGGGGTCGCCCGCGGGGGGCGTGGGGGTGCGTCTCGGACGGAGGCCCACACTAACGGCTGTACGCGGAGCGGTCCGCCGCCCTGTGGACAGTCGGCCCGCGATCGGGGTCGGGCCGGAGGGGTCGCCCCACAGCGCGTGCTCCGGGGCGGGCGCTCCGGGGCGATCGGATCGGGCGATCCCGGTGGCGCGGGACGGGCGGCTCCCGTGGCGCAGGACGCGGACGGGCGGAGCAGGGCCGGGCGCAGGACGCGGACGGGCGGAGCAGGGCCGGGGCCGGAGGCAACCGGAGGGCCGGGGGCCGACGCAGAGCGGAGCGGTCCGCCTCCCCTGTCAGGACCCGGGAGGCGGACCGCTCCGCTCGGTGCCGGTGCGTGCGCTGGCGCACGGGGGCCCGGACGGGGTCCGGAGCCGGATGCCGCTCAGACGGCGGCCTTCTTCAGTCGACGCCGCTCGCGCTCGGAGAGGCCGCCCCAGATGCCGAACCGCTCGTCGTTCTGCAAGGCGTACTCAAGGCACTCGGAGCGGACTTCGCAGGCGAGGCAGACCTTCTTCGCCTCGCGGGTCGAACCGCCCTTCTCGGGGAAGAAGGACTCGGGATCGGTCTGGGCGCACAGTGCGCGCTCCTGCCAGCCGAGTTCCTCGTCCGCGTCCTCGACCAGCAGTTCCTGGAACAACTCGGTCATGTGCGCCCCTCGTCTGTTCTGTGCGTCCCCGTGGTGGTGCCGGGGCGAACCCGGCCGAACGACACGAGTGAAATTACAAGTTTGTGCTCTGTGCGAGTCAAGCCGAGATCTGCTATTGGGCCTCGTATTCACTCTGCGGAACCAAGCCTATGCGGAAAGTGTTCAAATCACCAAAAACCTGACACATGCCACCGGCCTGACCGCATCGTGCGACCTTCAAGAGGGAGGACGTCGAAGGCTTCGATCTTGTTGCGATCCGGCCGGGGAAGCGATCCGGATCACAGTCTGATCACGCTTCCCTCGCCCCTCGGGCACGATCGAAGCGCCATCTCTCCTGGTCCGCGACTGAACAAACCTTTCTCCAGGCACGGTAACCGGATGAGGTGAAACATTACCCCCAAAACGGTCATTGGGTTGACAGTCGGGTATTGCTGCGGCCACCTTTGATGCCATGCCAGCGACCGCAGCGCCCTCCGCGACCCACAGCCGTGGGTTCCGCCGCGCTGTCCAGGCGCGCTGTTGCTGTTGCTGTTCCAGCTGTTGATGCCGTAGGGCTCCAGCTCCTTCCCCCAGCGTCACCCTGCGTCACCCGCGTCACCTCCCTCCCGTGACCCCACCGCTTCTGTTTCTGCTGAGGAACCTCCCCACCCATGAACATGGACAGCGACCTTCAGATCGCCGGCGACATCCTCGAGGTCCCGCACCTCCTCCAGCCCGAGCGCGCCCACCCCGTCACCGTGGCCGAGTTCGTCGGCCTCGCCCGCGCCATTGCCGCGGACCGCTCCCAGTGGGCGCCCTACGTCGAGTACGACGCCACCACCCGCTGGTACCACCGGCTGCGCGCCGTTCCCCCGAACCCCGGCTCCGGCCCCGCGGAGGAGGTCCCGACCGGCTACGAGGTGTGGCTGCTCTCCTGGGTGCCCGGCCAGGGCAGCGGGCTCCACGACCACGGCCCCTCCTCCGGCGTGCTGACCGTCCTGGAGGGCGAGCTGACGGAGCGTACGGACCGGGGGGCGCGGACGCTCGGCGCCGGAGCCCAGCGGGTGTTCGCCCCCGGGTACGTCCACGAGGTCGTCAACGACTCCCTCGAACCGGCCGTCAGCCTGCACGTCTACTTCCCCGGACTGACCGACATGCCGATGCACGAGTCGCTCCGGTCCCAGTGCACCGCGGTCACGCCCGCCCCGGCCGCCCGGGGCGCCGCCGTCTCCTGAGAGACTGCACCGCATGCGCATTGTGGTTCTGGCCGGCGGCATCGGTGGTGCCCGTTTCCTTCGCGGCCTCAAGCAGGCCGCGCCGGACGCGGAGATCACGGTCATCGGCAACACCGGTGACGACATCCATCTCTTCGGGCTGAAGGTCTGCCCCGACCTGGACACGGTGATGTACACCCTCGGCGGTGGCATCAACGAGGAACAGGGCTGGGGACGCACGGACGAGTCCTTCACCGTCAAGGAGGAGCTCGCGGCGTACGGGGTGGGGCCCGAGTGGTTCGGCCTCGGCGACCGGGACTTCGCCACCCACATCGTCCGCACCCAGATGCTCGGCGCCGGCTATCCGTTGAGCGCCGTGACCGAGGCGCTCTGTGCCCGCTGGCAGCCCGGAGTGCGGCTGCTCCCCATGTCCGACGACCGCGTCGAGACGCACGTGGCGATCGAGGTGGACGGCGAGCAGCGCGCGGTGCACTTCCAGGAGTACTGGGTGAAGCTGCGCGCCGCCGTGGACGCCAAGGCCGTCGTGCCGGTCGGGGCGGAGGCGGCGAAGCCCGCACCCGGAGTCCTGGAGGCGATCGCCGGTGCGGACGTCATCCTCTTCCCGCCGTCCAATCCGGTGGTGAGCATCGGGACGATCCTGGCCGTTCCCGGGATCCGCGAGGCGGTCGCCGCCGCCGGGGCGCCGGTGGTGGGGCTCTCCCCCATCGTCGGTGACGCGCCCGTGCGCGGCATGGCGGACAAGGTGCTCGCCGCGGTGGGCGTCGCATCCACGGCGGCCGCGGTCGCCCTCCACTACGGCGCCGGACTCATCGACGGCTGGCTCGTCGACACGGTCGACGCGGGCGCGGTCGCGGAGGTCGAGGGGGCGGGCGTCGCCTGCCGTGCGGTACCGCTGATGATGACGGACGCGGACGCGACGGCCGCGATGGCGCGCGAGGCGCTGGCGCTGGCCGAGGAGGTGCGCGGGTGACGGTTCCCGGGTCCGGTGACGCCCCCGGCACCCCCTCGGCCTCCGCCGCCGAGTACCGGGTGTGGGCACCGTCCGGGCTGCCCGAGGTCACGGCCGGGGACGATCTGGCCAAGCTGATCGCCTCCGTGTCGCCCGGGCTGGCGGACGGTGACGTGCTGCTGGTCACGTCGAAGGTCGTGAGCAAGGCCGAGGGCCGGATGGTGACCGCCGACGACCGGGAGGAGGCCATCGACGCCGAGACGGTACGGGTGGTGGCTCGGCGCGGCACCCTCCGCATCGTCGAGAACCGGCAGGGGCTCGTCATGGCCGCTGCCGGGGTGGACGCCTCCAACACCCCTCCCGGCACCGTGCTGTTGCTGCCCGAGGACCCCGACGCTTCGGCGCGGCGCATCCGCTCGGGGCTGCGCGAGGCGCTGGGCGTCGACGTCGGCGTGGTCGTCACGGACACCTTCGGGCGGCCGTGGCGCAGCGGGCTCACCGACGTGGCGATCGGGGCGGCCGGGGTGCGGGTCCTCGACGACCTGCGCGGTGGGACCGACGCGCACGGCAATCCGCTGGGCGCGACCGTGGTCGCCACCGCCGATGAACTCGCCGCCGCCGGTGACCTGGTGAAGGGCAAGGCGGCCGGACGGCCGGTGGCCGTCGTCCGGGGGCTGCCGCACGTGGTCGCCGGGGACGGGGAGCCGGGCGCCCGGGCACTCGTGCGCGGGGCCGCCGACGACATGTTCCGGCTCGGGACCTCGGAGGCCGTGCGGGAGGCGGTGACGCTGCGGCGGACCGTACGGGAGTTCACCGCGGAGCCGGTCGACCCCGGTGCGGTCCGGCGGGCGGTCGCCGCGGCCGTGACGGCGCCGGCGCCGCACCACACCACGCCGTGGCGGTTCGTGCTCCTGGAGTCGGCGGGGGCCCGGACGCGGCTGCTCGACGCGATGCGGGAGGCGTGGATCGCGGACCTGCGGAGGGACGGGAAGTCGGAGGAGTCCGTCGCCCGGCGGGTCCGGCGCGGGGACGTGCTGCGCAACGCGCCGTACCTGGCCGTGCCGTGCCTCGTCACGGACGGCTCCCACCACTACGGCGACGCGCGCCGGGACGCCGCCGAGCGCGAGATGTTCGTGGTCGCGGCGGGCGCGGGCGTGCAGAACTTCCTGGTGGCGCTCGCCGGTGAACGGCTCGGCTCGGCCTGGGTGTCCTCCACGATGTTCTGTCGGGACGTGGTGCGGGACGTCCTGGGCCTGCCGGACGACTGGGACCCGATGGGCGCAGTGGCGATCGGCCACCCGGCGGCGGCGCCGAAGGCACGGCCGGCGCGCCCGGCCGCGGAGTTCATCGAGGTGCGCTGAGGCGGACCGGCGACCGGTGGGCGCCGCTCCCCCGTCACGGCGGTGGCCGGCGCCGCGGCCGTGACGCCCGGAGCGCCGCTAGAGCGCCGCGATGTTGCCGGGCGTCCGGCGGGGAGCCCGGCGGGGCGGCACGCGACCGCTGAGCAGGATCAGCCGGGCCGCACGGTGGCGCTGGCCCTGGTAGGGGGCCAGGAGCTCCAGCATCGTCCCGTCGTCCGCCGTACGGTCGCCCGCGAGCGCCCAGCCGACGATGCCCGGCAGGTGCAGGTCGCCCGTGGTGACCTCGTCCGGGGCTCCGTTGCTGCGCTGGACGGTCTCCGCGCTCGTCCACGGGCCGATGCCCGGGACCAGTTCCAGGCGCTTGCGGGCCGCCGGCGGGTCCATGTGCGCGGCCTCCTCCAGCCGGGCCGCCACCCGGGCCGCGCGGACGACCGTCGCCGAGCGCTTGCCGTCGACGTTCGCGCGGTGCCACTCCCAGGAGGGGATCTGCGTCCACGTGCGGGCGTCCGGCATCGCGTACATGCCGTCGGGGGCGGGGCCGGGGGCCGGCTCGCCGTACTTGCGCACCAGCAGGCGCCAGGCCCCGTAGGCCTCGTGGGTGGTGACCTTCTGTTCCAGGATCGACGGGATCAGCGACTCCAGGACCAGGCCGGTGCGGGTGAGGCGCAGGCCGGGACGGCGGCGGTGGGTCGCCAGGAGCAGCTTGTGGCGGGGGACGAAGGCGGTCGGATCGTCCTCGGCGCCGAGGAGCGCCGGGAGGCGGTCCAGCAACCAGGGCGCGCCCGGGCCCCAGGCCTCGCCCGCGGCCCGTCCCCCGTCGAGCCGGACCCGTAGGGTGCCGGGGCCGTCCGGGGTGCGGCTGACCCGCCAGACCGAGCCGTCCCGGGTCACCCGGAAGGTGGGGTCGGCGGGGCCGCGGCGGAGCGGGCCGAGGGTGAGGCCGAGGTCCAGCGGGGCGTCCGTGGCGACGGGTGCGGGGACGTGGCCGCCGCGGACCGTGGTGCGCGTGGTTCTGGGTGCGAAGCGGCCGGCCATGGCCACGAGCGTAGCCGGGTGTCGCCGCGCGGACCCCCGGGACGGACGGACCGGTGCCCCTGCGCGGCCCCTCGGGCGGTCGCCGTGCGCGTCCGCCCGAACAGGACAGGACAGGACAGGACCGCCCCGCCTGGACCGGACCGGACCGGACCGGACCGGACCGGCGGGGAACGCCGGATCGCCGGCGCGGTTACCGGTCCGGCGCGGTTACTGGTCCGAGGAGAAGCGGACCGCGCCCGCCGGGAGGATGGCGTCGCACCAGACGCGGACGCCCTCGCGGAGTTCGTTGTCCGGGCCCACCTGGGCGCCGTCGCCTATGACGGCGCCGCTGACGACCGTGCGGGCGCCGATGCGGGCACCCGCGCCGATCAGGGAGTCGGTGATCACCGCGCCGGGTTCCACGACCGCTCCGGCCAGCAGCGTGGAGCCGGCCACCCGGGCGCCTTCGCCGACCACCGCGTCCGCGCCGACCACCGTGCCGCCGGTCAGCTTGGCGTCGGGGGCGACCCGCGCCGACGGGAGGACCAGGCGGTCGCCGCAGCGGCCCGGGACCGCCGGGGAGGGGGCGCGGCCGAGGACCAGGTCGGCGGAGCCCCGCACGAAGGCCTGCGGGGTGCCGAGGTCCAGCCAGTACGTGGAGTCGACCATGCCCTGGAGGTGGGCTCCGGAGGACAGGAGTTCCGGGAAGGTCTCCCGCTCGACGGAGACGGGCCGCCCGGTCGGGATGGTGTCGATGACCGAACGCCGGAAGACGTAGGCGCCCGCGTTGATCTGGTCGGTGACGATCTCCTCCGGCGTCTGCGGCTTCTCCAGGAAGGCCGTGACGCGCCCGGTGGGGTCCGTGGGGACGAGCCCGAAGGCGCGCGGGTCCTCGACGCGGGTGAGGTGCAGCGAGACGTCCGCGCCGGAGTCGGAGTGGGTGGCGACGAGGGCCTGGATGTCGAGCCCGGTGAGGATGTCCCCGTTGAAGATGAGGACGGGGTCGTCGGGGGCCGAGTGCAGCCGGGAGGCCACGTTGCGGATCGCTCCCCCGGTGCCGAGGGGTTCCTCCTCGGTGACGTACTCCAGGCTGAGGCCGAGCGAGGAGCCGTCACCGAAGTGCGGCTCGAAGACCTCGGCCAGGTAGGAGGTGGCGAGCACGATGTGCTCGACGCCGGCGGCGCGGGCACGGGCCAGCTGATGGGTCAGGAAGGGGACGCCCGCCGCCGGGACCATGGGTTTGGGCGTGTTGACCGTGAGGGGTCGCAGCCGTGTGCCCTTGCCACCGACCAGGAGGATCGCTTCTGTCACCTTGTCGTCTCTGCTTCCTGTTCGGGGCCGGTCAGCTCGCCCGTCTCGGTCGTCCGTGCGATATGACCGGTCAGTTTATGCAGATGGTTGCTTCCACGACGCCATCAACTCCTTCCCTGGTACTTCGCGGAGCTGGTGCGGGCGGTGCCGAGCTTGTCGTACAGACGGCCGCCGGGACACTCCGTCGCGAATCCGTCGCGGTGTCCGGCGATGGTGTTGAACCGTACCTTCGTGCCCTTCTTGTAGAGGTTTCCACCCCCTGAGACGAGGGACGCGGTCCCCTTGGGGTTCACCCCGTGCAGCCCGAGCTTCCAGGCCGTCAGGCGCGCGACGGCGGTCAGAACGGCGGCCGGCGGGTTGCTGCTGGTGAAGGTGCCCAGGACGGCGACGCCCATGCTGTCGTTGTTGAAGCCGAGGGTGTGTGCGCCGCGGACCGGCTTGGCCACGCCACCGGCCCTGCCCTCGTAGATGTTTCCGCACTTGTCGACGGCGAAGTTGTAGCCGATGTCCCGCCAGCCGCTGCTCTTGACGTGGTAGCGGTAGATGCTGCGCAGGACGGAGGGGGCCTGGCTGCAGGTGTAGTTGTTGCCGGTGGCGCTGTGGTGGACGAAGGCCGTCTTGATGGTCTTCGTATAGACGAAGCCCGCCTCTCGGATCCGCTCGTCCGCCCCCCACCCCTTTCGGGTGATGATCTTGGGGCGGGGGCCGATGTACGGCTGCGCCGCGGCGGACTGCACCGCCTCCTGCCCCGGCGCGGTCCGGAACGTGATCTCCGTCTCCTCCTTGGAGAGGGCCGGGACCCAGGCCCCGTCGTACGCAGCCAGTCGGTCGTTCGCTCCGCCCGCCCCCACCACGGCCGGGGCGACCGCGCCGCGGATGCGGGGGGCGGCGGCTTCCGACCCCTCCGCCGGGTCCTCGCCCGGGTCCACCAGCTCCAGCCGCAGGCCCGTCGGGAGGAGCTCCGCCCCCCGCACACGGATCTCCACGCCGTCCGAATCCCCCACCCACAGCGGGGCCGTGGAACCGCGGAGCGCCCGTGCGGAGCCCTCGGCACTGTCGGGGTCGGCCCCGTGGTCCTCGTTGTGGGTCTCGACGTCCTGCCAGTCCGACCAGGCTCCGTCGCCGGTGGCCCGGGTGCGGACCTGCACGGTTCCGTGCAGCGGCACCGCCGGGTCGTCCCAGACGACTCCGACGAGCGAGAAGGGTCTGACGTCGCGTCGGGTGAGCCCCTGCTCGCCCGCGCGCGCCCCGCCGGGCGCGCGCGTGGCGGTGCCGAGCGGCACCAGGGGCAAGGACTGGGTGGCGCCCGGGAGGTCGGGGGCCGGGGGAAGTGCGGCGGCCACCGGGAACACCGAGGCCGCTGCCGGTGCGGCGAGGGAAGCCGGCAGGACGAGCACCGCCGCACAGGTGGCGGCGATCGAGGAGGTGAAGGAGACACGCATGGGCCGATCGTGCGTATGTCCACGCCTTTCCGCGCGTCGGGAGCGCGCACGGAAAGCGGCGGGCCGCCGGTCCGACCGGAGGACGCCGTCACCGGTACGGCGGACCCCCGCGCACCCGCCCGCGTACCCTGTCCGGCGTGAACGCCAGCGACCGCACCCCCGCCGACCTGCTGCGATCCGCGCTCGCCGCGGACCCCGCACGCCCCTTGGTCACCTTCTACGACGACGCCACCGGTGAACGGGTGGAATTGTCCGTCGCCACCTTCGCCAATTGGGTGGCCAAGACCGCGAACCTGCTGCAGGGCGAGCTGTCCGCCGCCCCCGGCGACCGGCTCGCGCTGTTGCTGCCCGCGCACTGGCAGAGCGCCGTCTGGCTGCTCGCCTGCTCCTCCGTGGGGGTCACCGCGGAAGTCGGCGGGGACCCCGCGGACGCCGACCTGGTGGTCGCGGGGCCGGACGCCCTCGATGCGGGGCTCGCCTGCTCCGGGGAGCGGATCGCGCTCTCCCTCGCTCCGTTGGGCCGCCGCTTCCCCGTGGCGCCCGCCGGATACGTGGACTACGCGGTGGAGGTGCCGGGCCAGGGCGACCGCTTCGCCCCGTTCGTACCGGTCGACCCGGAGGCCCCGGCCCTCGTCGTCGACGGGGCGGAGCACAGCGCCGCGCAGCTCGTCGAACAGGCCCGGGCGGACGCGGCGGCCCTCGGGCTCGCTCCCGGCTCCCGGCTGCTCTCCGGCTTCGGCTACGGGGACTGGCGGGGGCTCTCGGCGGGGTTGTACGCCCCCCTCGCGGCCGGCGGCTCGGTGGTGCTGTGCCGCAATCTGGACGCCCTGGGCGCCGAGGGGTTGGAGAAGCGGGTGGAGAGCGAGCGGGTGACGCACACCGCCCTCTGAGGCGGCGTCCGCCGCCCGGTGCGCCCCGGCCCGTGCTCCTCCCGCGGCAGGGGCCGGGCACCGGCCCGTCGGGCACCGGCTCCCGTCCCACCCCGCACCGCACCGCCCGGGCATCGGTTCCCCCCCGTTCGGCCCATCGACCCGCCGGGTTCCGGGGTCCGCGTGCCGACTCCGGTACATGATCGGCCGGGGGGAGTCCCCTCCTTCCGCACAACCATGCGTCGGGTTCGGTCGTCTCCTGCTACGACCGGTTGAACGCCCGACGTGCCGCCGATGCCCCGAAGGACGGACCCAGACGTGACGGACCGTGCAGGCACGCCCGCCGAACCGGATCCCCCGGCAACGGAGGACGCGGCGACGGAGAACGCGGTGACCGGGGACGCGGTGACCGGGGAGCCGGAGCAGCCGCGCCGGCGCCACTGGCTGCGCTGGGCCGCGCTCGGCGTCGCGGTCGTCGTGTTGGTCTCCGCCGGGGTCGGTTGGTGGTTCTACCGGAAGCTCGACGGCAACATCACCACGGACACCACCGCCGCCGCCGAGCTGGAGCGGTACGCGACGGAGCGTCCGCCGGCGAGCGCCTCGACCGCCCTGAACGTCCTGCTCATCGGCTCGGACACCCGGGCCGGCGCCGGGAACGGCACGTACGGCAGGGACGAGGGGACCCAGCGCTCCGACACGACGATCCTGCTGCACCTCGCGGCGGGGAAGACCAGTGCGACCGCGGTCTCGCTCCCCCGCGACCTGATGGTGACGATCCCGAGCTGCCGCAAGGCGGACGGGACCCGGACCCGGGAGCAGTTCGCACAGTTCAACTGGGCCTACGAGTTCGGCGGTACGGCGTGCACGATCCGCACCGTCGAGAAGTTGACCGGGATCCGGGTCGACCACCACATGGTGATCGACTTCCGGGGCTTCAAGCGGATGGTGGACGCCGTGGGCGGGGTGGAGGTCTGCCTGAAGGAGCCCGTGGACGACCGGGACGCGAAGCTGAAGCTGCCCACGGGGCGCCAGACGCTCCACGGGGAGCAGGCCCTCGGCTTCGTACGGGCCCGCAAGTCGCTCGGGAACGGCAGCGACACGGAACGCATGGACCGACAGCAGCAGTTCCTCGGAGCGCTCGTCAACAAGGTCCAGAGCAACGGGGTGCTGCTCAACCCGACCAAGCTGTACCCGGTCCTGGACGCGGCCACGAAGGCGATCACCACGGACCCGGGGCTGGACTCGCTGCGGGAGCTGTACGACCTGGCGCGGGCTATGCGTTCCGTCCCGACGGAGAAGGTGCAATTCCTCACGGTGCCGCGGCGGGCCTACCGGTACAACCCGAACCGGGACGAACTGGTGCAACCCGCGGCGAGCGCCCTCTTCAAGCAACTCCGCGAGGACAAACCGGTCCTGGTGACGCCCGAGGCCGACAAGAAGGGCAACGGCCCGGAAACGGACGGGAAGCCCGACGACGCGGACACTCCCACTCCGTCCACGACGCCCACCTTCACGGGCCGGAACGCGGCGGAAGGGGTGTGTGAGTAAAGCGTGGCCCAAGGGAGGCACGGAGAGCGATGAGGTTTGGGCAAATTGCCCGGTTGTAAGGGGCGTGGAATTTGTCACTGACGTCGCCCCGCGCTGAACTGGGCGGATACTGTGACGCGATCCGGTGCACGCAGATCGCGTGGTCGCACCATCAAGGATCGAACGACCGAGAGAGCGGCGCCCTGTGGGGGAGGCGCCCCGCGCGGCACCGACGGAGGACTCGAGTAACCGTGGATGCGCACAGCCGTGGGCGGGCGGACGAGATCGACCCCGCCGACCAGTGGGTCCTCAACCCACAGACGGGCAACTACGAGCTGCGACTGGACCACTCCGCTGCGCAGCAGCAGGAGCCGGTCCGCGCGCGGAGAACCGCCGGAGCCACGCCCACCGACGCGCCGACCGAGGCTCCCGTCCCCGGCCAGCGCCGCCGCCGTGCGCCCGAGCCGCCCGCCGCCGACCAGGTCCCGCCCCAGAGCCGCCGCAAGCGCAAACAGGGTGCGAGCCGCAAGAAGAAGGTGCTGCTCTGGACCGGCGGCACGATGGCGTTCGTGTTGGTGGGCGGCGCCGCGGGCGCGTACATGCTCTACAACAAGCTCAACAACAACCTCGACGTCGTCGACGTCGTCGGAAAGGACGCCAACTCCGGCTTCGCCAAGGGCAAGGCGTTCAACATCCTGCTGATCGGCACCGACAAGCGGACCGGCGAGGGAAACTCCGGCTACGGCGACAAGGACAGCCCGGGCCACGCCGACACCACGATCCTCTTCCACGTCTCCAAGGACCGGACGAACGCCACGGCGCTCTCCATCCCGCGCGACATGAAGACCGACATCCCCGAGTGCGAGACGCGCCAGCCCGACCAGACCGTCAAGACGATCCCCGCCGAGACGGACGTCCGGTTCAACGTGAGCCTCGGCCAGAACGGGCGCGACCCCGGTTGCGTCATGCGCACGGTCGAGGAACTGGCCGGCGTGCAGATCGACCACTTCATGATGGCGGACTTCAACGCCGTCAAGGAGATGACCACGGCCGTCGGCGGAGTGAAGGTCTGCGTGGAGAAGGCCGTCGACGACCCGAAGTCCCACCTGAAGCTCCCCGCCGGCGAATCGATCGTCCAGGGCGAACAGGCCCTCGCCTTCGTCCGCACCCGGCACAGCTTCGGCAACGAGAGCGACCTGGACCGCATCAAGGTCCAGCAGCAGTTCCTCAGCTCGATGATCCGCCAGATGAAGTCGGACGAGACGCTGACGGACCCGACCAAGCTGTACAGCCTCGCCAACGCGGCGACGAACGCGCTCACCGTCGACTCGGGCATAGGCTCCCTCACCAAGCTCCAGGCCCTGGCCCGCGAGCTGTCCTCGATCGACACCAAGAACATCGCGTTCACGACCCTTCCGGTCATCGACAACCCCGCCGAGAAGGTCAGGGCGACGGTCGTCCCGGACCCGGTCCGGGCGCCGCAGCTGTTCGCGATGATCCAGTCCGACACCTCGCTCACCGAGGTGAAGAAGAAGGAACAGGACGCCAAGAACGCCCAGGCGGCGCTCCTCAAGGGGGCTCGGTCCACCGCGGCCGAGGTGCGCGTCAACGTCTACAACGGCAGCGGCATCCAGGGGGCGGCCCAGGCGACCATCAACTGGCTGCAGAACGAGCAGGGCGTCAACCGCTCCAGCAACAAGAGCAACGCCCCCGAGCGGGCGGCGAAGACCACGCTCACCTATGCACCGAACCAAGCCGATCAGGCCCGCAAACTCGCGGACCTGATGGGGCTGCCGGCCACGGCCCTCAAGCCGGGCACTCAGGACGCCGGGGAGCTCGAGCCCATGACGCTCGTCCTCGGCGCCGACTTCAAGGGCGCGGGGGTGCCCATCACCGGACCGGCGAAGGCGCCGGAAAATCTGGAGAAGGTAGCAGCTGACAAACAGGTGTGTGCCAAGTAGCCCCGAACAACGGGGTACTTGACACACTCCTGCCTGACGAGGGGACCTGGGGTGGGACAGAGCAGCGTGCGCGGGGAGGGAACGCGGAGGCGCGTTCCGCGCGCTCGTGAATTCGGCCGGGACGACGACCCGCACGGCACCGGAGAGGCGCCCGGCCGGGTCGGCGGCGCCTCCGAGGAGGACGCGGTCGGCGGAGCTTCCGAGAAGAACTCCGCGAGGGTCGACGCGGCCCCGTCGCCCCGCGCCCCGCGCCGGCGCGGCGGGGGAAGGGGACCCGGCGGCGACGGCGCCGGGGACGGTACGGGCGCGAGGGGTCGCGCCGCCCGCCGGCGCGCCAAGAGGACCGGCAAGCGCCGGGTGCTGCGCTGGATGGCGATCACGCTGTCGGTGCTGATACTCGGCACGGCCGGCGCCGGATACCTGTACTACGAGCACCTCAACGGCAACATCCGCAGCGGCGGGCGGGCGGGCGGCAACAGCGGCGTGCAGAAGGCCGCACCGAACGCGCTCGGCAACACCCCGCTGAACATCCTGCTGATCGGCTCCGACAGCCGGGCGGACGCGAAGAACGTCGCACTGGGCGGGGGCAAGGACCTCCGCAACAACAAGCCCCTGGCCGACGTGCAGATGCTGCTGCACGTCTCGGCGGACCGCAAGAACGCCTCGGTGGTGTCCATCCCGCGCGACACGGTCGTCCCCATCCCCCCGTGCACGAGCGACGACGGCAGCGAGACCTACCCGGCGACCACCAACCAGCCGATCAACGAGACGCTGGGCCGCGGCGGTCCCGGCTGCACCCTCACCACCTGGGAGAGCCTCACCGGGGTCTACATCGACCACTGGGTCATGCTCGACTTCGCGGGCGTGGTGGCCATGGCCGACGCGGTCGGCGGCGTCCCGGTCTGCGTGAAGAGCGGGGTGAGCGACCATCCGACGCCGCTGCAGCCCGGCGGTTCCGGGCTGAAGCTGCCCGAGGGGACGACCGAGATCAAGGGCAAGCAGGCGCTCCAGTGGCTGCGCACCCGGCATGCCTTCGGCAGCGACCAGAACCGGGCCAAGGCCCAGCACATGTACATGAACGGCATGGTCGAGCGGCTCCAGCAGCAGAACGCCTGGAGCGACACCGGACGCCTCATGGGCCTGGCGGACACCGCCACCAAGGCGCTGCAGGTCTCCAACGAGCTCAACACCGTCAAGAGCCTCTTCGACCTGGCGATGCAGCTCAAGAACGTGAAGCTGGACCGCCTCACCACGGCGAACATACCGACGGCCCCGTGGCCGCAGGACAACAACAAGAACATCCTGGTCAAGAGCTCGGCCGACAAGATGTTCGCGATGCTCCGCGACGACGTCGCCTTCGACAAGAACGGCAACCCGGCCGACGCGAAGCCGAAGCCGACGGCCTCGGCAAAGCCGAAGGCAACCGCCGAGGCGCCCGGCACGCTCTCCGTGACGGTCCTCAACGGCACCGGGAGCGACGGCGGGCCCGCCGCCGAGGGCCGGGCCCGCACCGTCTCCGAGATCCTGCAGGGCAAGGGCTTCACCCGGGCGGAACCCTCCCACGGGGAGGCCAGCCGCAAGGACACCGTGGTCAGCTACCCCAAGGCCGACGGCGAGCAGGGCAAGGCGAACGCCCAGTCCGTGGCCACGGCGCTCGGACTGCCCGACTCGGCCGTCCGGGTCGACCTGCAGGCCGAGGGCGTCACCCTCGTCGTCGGTGCCGACTGGCGCGAGGGCACGGTCTACGAGAAGCCGGCCCACGAGGAGGGCGACCTGCCGGACGGGGCGCAGGTCCTCCGCGGCAGCGACAAGGACTGCATGACCGTCTTCGATCCCTACAAGTGGGACGGGAAGAGCTGACCGCGCTCCCCCGCGACGCACGGCGACGGCCGGACCCCGGAGGGGGGTCCGGCCGTCGCCGTCGGGGGACGGT
>NZ_JBHYMK010000080.1:0-27394 GCF_042743065.1 Streptomyces sp. NPDC058872 | reverse complement strand
GGCCGCGCCCCGAGCGCGGACCGGGGCCTCTTCCGTGGGCGCACCGCACGCGCGGGACGGGAAACACGCCGAAGGGCCCGGTGCAATGCACCGGGCCCTTCGATCGAAGCGGTAGCGGAGGGATTTGAACCCTCGGTGAGTTTCCCCACACTCGCTTTCGAGGCGAGCTCCTTCGGCCGCTCGGACACGCTACCGAGAGAGAGCTTAGCGGAAACTGGCGCTGCGATGAAATCCGCATTCCCGCCGAGGTCAGCGGGGGTGTCAGCCGGGATGTCAGCGGGCTCGGAAGAAGGCCGTCAACTGCTCCGCGCACTCCGTGCCGAGCACCCCGTGGATCACCTCGGGACGGTGGTTCAGCCGCTGGTCCCGCACGAGGTCCCAGAGCGAACCCGCCGCCCCCGCCTTTTCGTCCACGGCCCCGAACACCACCCGCTCGACCCGCGACTGGACGAGTGCACCCGCGCACATCACGCACGGCTCCAGCGTCACGACCAGCGTGCAGCCGGTGAGCCGCCACTCTCCGGTCGTCGAGGCGGCCCGGCGCAGGGCGAGCACCTCGGCGTGTGCCGTGGGGTCACCGGTGGCCTCCCGCTCGTTGTGCGCGAGCGAGAGCACCGTGCCGTCCGGACCGAGCACGACCGCGCCCACCGGCACGTCACCGGCCGTCACGGCCGCGTCCGCCTCGGCGAGCGCGAGCCGCATGGCGTCCCGCCAGGGGTCCCGGACGGGGTCACGGACGGTGCCGTGGTCCGGGACGGGTCCCGAGTCGGCCACGGGGTCGGGCAGGGGTGCTGCGGGTGCCACTAGCGGACGGCCTCCAGGACCTCGGCGGCGCCCAGTGCCCCCGCGATCTCCGCGAGCGCGTCGCTCTCCAGGGCCAGCAGGTCTTCCGTGGACATGCCGAGGTCCGCCAGGATCAGCCGGTCGCCCACCGGGGCGGCCGGGACGGCCTCGGCGGCGACCGAGCCGATCTCGTCGTCCTCGTCGGCGTCGAACGGCTCCCCGTCCTCGGTGCCGTCCAGGTTCAGCGTCTCCAGCTCGTCGTCCAGGTCGTCACCGAGCAGCTCCCGGGTGAGCATCTCCCCGTACGAGGAGCGGGCGGCTGCGGCCCCGTCCGAGACGTAGATGCGGGGATCCTCCTCGCCCTCGATCCGGACGATCCCGAACCACGCGTCCTCCTGCTCGATGAAGGCGATCACCGTGTCGTCATCCGAGGCGCCACGGGCAAGATCGGCCAGATCCGACAGGGTCTCCACGTCATCGAGCTCCATGTCGCTCGCTTCCCACCCGTCTTCGGTGCGCGCGAGCAGTGCGGCGAAGTACACCTGACTCTCTCCCACTGATCAGAGGTGTGACGTTCTGGCGGCGCGCTCCTGATGCCTCGCCCCATCGGCATCGTGACAGAAAGGACGCCGTCAGGAGAGGTCTTCGGCTCTTGCGTCGTGCATCAGTCTGAACGACCCCGCGATCGGGCGGGCGTGCGACCCCGGCGCGCGATGGGGGCGCGTGACGGGAGGGCCGGCCGGGGCCCGGGGGCCACCGGGGGGAGGCGCACGGCCACGGGCAGGGTGCCCCCTGCACGGCTCACCAGCGGAAGGTCCGCATGCGCATGGCCTGGCGCATCCGGGCGGCCCGGGCGCGCCGCGGCTGCACCCGCTCGCGCAGCGCCTTGGCCTCGTTCAGCTCGCGCAGGAACTGGGCGCGGCGCCTGCGGCGCTCCGCGTCGGTCTCCACTGCCGGCGTGCGGGCCGCCCCCTCGGCGGCGTCCTCGGCCGGTCCTTCCAGGTCGGGCATCTGCCACACCACCCCATCGCTGGGTCCCCGTGCCCCCACTCTCCCCCAGCGTCCTGGGTCGACGCCAGTGCGGGGCGGGCTACTGTTGGGGCATGCGTCTCCACGTCGTCGACCACCCTCTGGTCGCCCACAAGCTCACCACCCTGCGCGACAAGCGCACGGACTCCGCCACCTTCCGCCGTCTCGCCGACGAGCTGGTCACCCTGCTCGCCTACGAGGCCACCAGGGACGTGCGGACCGAGCAGGTCGACATCGAGACCCCCGTCACGCCCACGACGGGCGTGAAGCTGTCGCACCCGCGTCCGCTGGTGGTCCCGATCCTGCGCGCCGGGCTCGGCATGCTCGACGGAATGGTCCGGCTGCTCCCGACGGCGGAGGTCGGCTTCCTGGGCATGATCCGCAACGAGGAGACGCTGGAGGCGTCGACCTACGCCACGCGGATGCCGGAGGACCTCTCGGGCCGCCAGGTGTACGTCCTGGACCCGATGCTGGCGACCGGTGGCACCCTGGTCGCCGCGATCCAGGAGCTCATCAAGCGCGGCGCCGACGACGTGACCGCCGTCGTGCTCCTCGCCGCCCCGGAGGGCGTCGAGGTCATGGAGCGCGAGCTCGCCGGCACGCCGGTGACCGTGGTGACGGCCTCGGTCGACGAGCGGCTCAACGAGAACGGCTACATCGTCCCGGGCCTGGGCGACGCCGGCGACCGGATGTACGGCTCGGCCGAGTAGGCCGGCCGGGGGCCGGTCCGGCCCTCAGCACTTCCCGGTCGGTACGGGCGCGGGCTTGGTCAGGGCGACCAGGGCCGCGTCCGCCGTCGTCTTCGGGGACAGCGTCTTGAAGGCGGTCCCGATGATCAGGTCCACGTCCGTCGTGGCCCGGGTGTCCGTCTTGGTCGTGGTACCCGGGAGCTGGGTTCCGAGGACCGCGAAGGCGCCCTTGGTGGCGGCCGGCGCGCCGAGGAGCAGTCCGGCGCCCGGGACCTTCTTGTCGTAGTCGGCGGGCGCGTTCCCGATCTTGCCGATGGTGAAGCCGCGCTTCTTGAGCTCGTCCGCGGTCGCCTTGGCCAGTCCGCTGCGCGGGGTCGCGTTGTAGACGTTGACCGTGATCTGCGCGGGTTTCGGGAGGGCGACGGGCGTGGGGGTGGCCGTGGGCGCGGGTTTGCAGTCGGTCTGCTTCCCGGCCGCCGCCTTCGTTCCCTCGTTGCCCGAGAAGACGTCGACGAGCTGGAGCGTCCCCCAGCCGGCCGCGCCGAGCACGACCACGGCGGACGCGGTCGCGAGGATGATCCTGCGCCGACGGTGGGGGCGGCGCATGCGGGGGTAGACGTCCCCCGTGATGCGGTACTTGCCGCCCATGCCGGGGGGAGTGAGCATGCTCATGGTCGCAGCGTAATGCCGCTCGCAGGCGATGCCTACTTGATGATCATGTGATCGCGTCCGGATGGCGGCGAACTGACCACGAAAGGGTCAGCGGCCCGGGGCCCCGGAGGGCCCGGGCGGTTCAGTCGAGTTCCAGGACCCGGGCGTGCAGCACCTGGCGCTGCTGGAGCGCCGCGCGGACGGCGCGGTGCAGTCCGTCCTCGAGGTAGAGGTCGCCCTGCCACTTCACGACGTGTGCGAAGAGGTCGCCGTAGAAGGTGGAGTCCTCGGCGAGCAGGGTCTCCAGGTCCAGCTGGCCCTTGGTGGTGACCAGCTGGTCGAGGCGGACCGGGCGCGGGGCGACGTCCGCCCACTGCCGGGTGCTTTCCCGGCCGTGGTCGGGATACGGCTTTCCGTTTCCGATGCGCTTGAAGATCACACGGAAAGCCTACCGGGCGAGCGGCTCCCGGCGCAGCCACGCAAGGCCGACGAGATGCCGTTACAGAACGCAACAAAAGGAAAAATCGGGGTGAATCCAGGAAAGCGGAGGAGTGTCCACCGGGTGGTGTGATGGCCGGAGGGCCAGGGCGGCGGCACGGCGGGAGCCGCCCCGACCCGCCGCCGAGCGGCGGCTCTCCGGACGCCGCCGGCCGGGGTGGAGCCGGCCGGGCCGGCGGTGTCCGGGGTGAAGCCGGTCGGCGTGACGGGAGGAGCGGGGGCTCCCCGTGCGGAGGGAGCCCCCGCTCGCCGAGCGGGCGGTGGGCGGAAGGACCCGGTTCCGGCCTTCCGGGCCCGGTCTTCCGGTCTCGGACTGCCGGGCCCGGTCGATCGCGCCCGGTGGGTGCCGGGAGGTCAGCCGCTCGGCCTCCGGGACCACCCGTGGGCGGAGGCGGTTACTCCGTCACCTCGTGGTGGTCGTCGTGCAGGCCGCCGCCGCTGCCCGCGTCGCCGGTGGTCGGGGTGGAGACGACCGGCTTGCGCAGGGAGGAGATGTCGTGGGCGTAGGTGCCCACGGCGTTGGCGATGACGTCGATGTTGACGTCGAAGGCCGTCATGTTGATGTTGCTGATGTCATCGCCCTTGGCGTGGTAGTTCACGTCGTACGCGACGCCGGCGGTGCCGCCGAACTTGGCTGCCTGGGCAGCGGTCTTGATGCCCTCGGCGCCGGTGAAGGTGCCGCCGGAGGGGATGCCGACCTCGATGAACGGGCCGTAGTCGGAGCGGCCGGTGAAGTCGGTGCCCTCGTGCGGGATCCCGCGCTTGTCCATGAAGTCGGTGATGGCGCGCTCCAGTTGGGCCGAGCCCTCGGGGCCGGGGCCGGCGCCGACGCCGTCCGAGTCGTCGCCGTCGTACACGAACAGGCCGTAGTTGGGCGAAGCGATCATGTCGAAGTTGAGGTAGAGCTTGATCTCGCCCTTGTCGAGCGGGGTGAGGGTGTTCACGTAGTGCTCGGAGCCGAGGAGGCCGAGCTCCTCGGCGGACCACCAGGCGAAGCGGACCTTGTTGCGGACCTTGTCCTTCGACTTGGCGAGCTCCAGTGCGGTCTGCAGGAGGCCGGCGGAGCCGGAGCCGTTGTCGTTGATGCCGGGGCCCGCGGTGACGGAGTCGAGGTGCGAGCCGAGCATCACGGTGTTGGCGGCGTTGCCGCCCCTGGTCTCCGCGATCACGTTGTTGGTGGAGCGGTTCTCCAGGAGCTGGCGGACCTCGAAGGAGAGCTCGACCGGGCCCGCGGCGAGGTCGGCGGCGAGCTGCTGGCCCTCGGCCAGGCTGAGGCCGGCGGTCGGGATCCGGCCGGAGTCCGCGGCGCCCAGGGTGCCGGAGAGGGTGCCGTCCACGTTGTTGTAGATCGCCGCGCCGACGGCACCGGCCGCAGCGGCGTTCTGCTGCTTGAGGGCGAAGGTGCAGCCGCCGCGCTTGATCAGCGCGATCTTGCCGGTGAAGTCGCCGGAGGCGAAGTCACCGGGCTCGCAGCCGGTGGTGCCGTCGGCGTCGACGGGCACGGCCGCCAGTTCGGCGGTGATGCCGCCGACCGGGGTGGACTTGGTGTACGTCATCGCCTTGACCTCGACGGTCCGGGGCGCGGGTGCGACCACGGCGGCCTTCTCGGCGAGCGTCTCGGTGTAGACGAAGTCGAACGTCTGGTAGTGGACGTCGTATCCGGCCTTCTTGAGCTGCGTGTAGACGTAGGCGGCCGAGGCGTCGTGCCCGAGCGTGCCGGCGGCGCGGTTCCCGCCGGCCGAGTCGGCTATCGCCTGGAACTTCAGCAGGTGCTTGTAGGCGTCCTGGGCGGTGGTTTCGCGGACCAGCTTCTTCGCCAACTTGGCGGCGTCGCGGGCGGGCGCTGCCGCGGGGTCCTGACCCGCGGTGGCGGGGGAGGCGAGGACCAGCGGGGTGGCGAGGGCGGCGGCGGCGAGGATGGCCGCGGCACGGCGCTGGGATGCGTTCACAGAAGTCCTTCCCGGTGCGGACGACGAGGTTGAAGGGGAAGCTAGCGATCGGAGGGGTGTTCTGTGAACACATCCGCCACGATTCCTGTCAGATCAAACAGGAATGAAATCTGGAATTATCAACTCCGTTTCCAGTGGGCGGATTTCGTCGCCTCCGCTCCCTGCGTGACCGTTTCTGCCGACTTCGCCTTCTGGACGTGCCCCCTCTCCCGGAGGTTCCCGTCCCCGAGGGTCCCGTCCCGGGGCGTGCTGCGGCCCGGGACGCACGGGCCGATCATCACCCGTCGGCGGGCCGTCCGCCCGGTGGGTTCACCCCTTGGTGGAGGGGGCGTGCGCCCTGCGGGGCGGGCTCAGGCGCGCAGGGCCAGCAGCTCCCGCACGCCGGCCTTGAGCCGAGCGGGCGCCAGCTCCTGCTCGACCGTCAGGTGGTGCATGACGTCCGGTGAGAACGGGGCGAGCAGCAGGTGGGCGAGGAGCGTGCTGTCGGAGCCCGGCCTGAGCCGGCCGATGAGCAGGGCCACGTGCGTGTGCATCACCCGGTACGCCCCGCTGTGGTAGCGGGTTCCGGGCGCGGCGGAGTGCGCGGCGAGCAGCAGTTCGCGCTGCTCGCCGACCCGGTCGACGAGGGCGTCGAGGAAGGCGTCGAGCCGCTCCGCGGGCGGGGCTCCCGGGCCCAGCGGGGGCGGGCCGCTCATGTACGCCTCCTGGAACCGGCGCTCACGGTCGTCGAGGAGCGCCCACAGGAGCTGCGAGACGTCGCCGAAGCGGCGGTAGACCGTGCCGACGCCGATGCCACTGGCGTGGGCGACCTGGTTCATGGTGACGGCGCGGGGGCCTTCTTCGGCGATGATCCGGGCGGCTGCGTCGAGGATCCTGCGGCGGTTCCGGGCCGCGTCGGCGCGCTCGGGGGCGGGGGCGTCCACGGTGGGGAGCAGCCCGTGCAAGGGCACCGCCGTCCGCTCACCGCCCCGTGGGTTCTCCGTGCTCATCTGCCGATCCCTCTCCTTCCGGCCCTACGCCAGCGAGAGGAAGAGCTTCTCCAGGCGCGCCCGCATGGCGTCGCGGTCCTCGCCGTCCTTGCGCCCGTCCTCGATGTCGGTCAGACACTGCTGGAGCCCGGTCGCGATGATGGCGAATCCGGCCCGGTCGAGGGCCCGGGAGGCGGCGGCCAACTGGGTCACGACCTCCTCGCAGTCGCGTCCCTCCTCGATCATCCGGATCACGCCGGAGATCTGTCCTTGTGCCCGGCGCAGCCGGTTCAACACCGACTTGAGCTCTGCGCCCGCGAGATCGAGTTCCACTGCCACTCCTCCACAGATACCCCACGGGGTAATTTACTCCCCGGCGCGGGGTCCCGTCGAAGACCAAGGATGACATCTGCGACACCGGATGCCCCGATCGGTCGCCAGGGGTGACGGGAGCGGGACTTGGGGTGACGGTCGGTGTCGTTGGCGTGACCGCCCCCCTCCGGCCGTGCCGCGGCCCTCGGTCCTGCCCGTGAGCTGCGGTGTCGCCTTCTGCGCGCCGACGGGCCGCCCTCGCGGCCCCCTCTTCCCCGCCCCGGGGCGGGCTCGGCCCGGGGGGTGTGCTCAGTCCGGGGCGTGCGGGCCCGGGGCAGGGGGCCGTGGCGAAGGTGGTCCGGGGTGGTCCGGATCAGTCCAGGGCCGGCCCCGTCTCGTCGATCGGGCGGATGACCACCGGACGGTTCGGGGAGCCGGCCGGGACCGGGCAGCGGGCCACCCGGGCGGCGATCTCCGTGACGCGGTCGAGGGGAGCGCAGTCGAGGACCCAGTAGCCGGCGAGGACCTCCTGCACCTCCGCGTACGGGCCGTCCGTGACGACCGGCCTCCCCTCGGCGTCCACGGTCACGAAACGGGTCGTGGAGGGGGCGGCGAGCCCTTGGCCGTCGAGCATCTCGCCGCTCGCGGTCAACTCCTCGCTGAGTGCATTCATGTAGGCGAACATCGCCGTCAGCTCCGCCCTGCTCCACGCGGGGCTCTGCGCGGAGCCGCGGCCCGCCATCGCCTCGTAGTCGACTTCCGCCCCCTGGACCATCACCAGGTACTTCATGACGTCCTCCTTGCCGGTCCGACAACTGCCGCGACCCTCGCGGCCACCTCCCACAGGAGAGGCGAAGTCGGGCCGCCGTCCTCGACGCCGCACGGAGGGAAACGGATGAAACCTTGTGAAACGCGCTAAAGGTCCATGATCTTCGACGTGAACGTATTCACCTTTTCCGCCGCCTTCATCACCTTCTTCTCCGTCGTCGGCCCGCCGAAGGTCCTCCTCGCCTTCGGCGAGCTCGCCCAGGTGCATCCCGTCAGTCAGCTGCGGACCATCGCGCTCATCTCCTCGGGCTCGGCCGTCCTGGTGGGCCTCCTCACCGGCATCACGGCCCCCTGGCTGCTCGACGTCTTCCACATCAGCACGCCCGCGCTCCAGCTCGCCGGCGGCGTCATCTTCTTCCTCTACGCCGTCGGCCTCGTCCTCGGCTACCACCTCGGTTCGGACGGCACCCACCAGGACGCCCCCGACCTGGCCAGCGGACTGCGCGAGCTGCTCATGCCGTACGTCGTGAGCCCGCTCGCCATGACCGCCGTGCTCATCGAAGCGGCGGCCCGCGACTCCTTCAGCTGGCGCTCGACGGTCGTCGGCGCGTACGTGGCCGTCATCGCCCTCGACCTGATCTGCGTGCTGCTCCTCGCCCGGCTCCTGCGCCGCACCCACCACGCCACGATCGAGCTCCTCGGCCGCCTCCTGGGCCTGCTGCTCGCCGCCGTCGGCGTCGATCTCGTCCTCGACGGCCTCGGTGACCTGGGCGTGCCCGGGCTCGACCGCTACTAGGCACAGGTCCCCCGGTCAGCGTGCGCAGCCGCCGAGCAGATCCGGGCCCGGCCCACCACCGGGTCTCCGCGGGGCTGCCCGCTGCGAGCGCCCCGGTCGGCAGTCCGCGGACGTCGACCGTCAGGTCGAACGCCACGTGCCGCAGTGGTCCGGGCGCGGGGGCAGGTTCGGGACGGGTTCCCCGACGCCGCACGGCTGGCCCGTTTCCCGCAGCTTGCGGTGCAGAGCGCGGGCAGTGCGCTGATCGCGGTGGGCGTCGCGCTCACCGGCCTCGCCGACGGCCCCGTCGGCTACACCGCCTCGGTCGTCACCTGGTCACTCGGCGAGGTCGTCGTCGCGGGCATCGCGGCCGGTGTCTTCGCCAACCTGGCCCCGGCACACGCCCGCGGCCGGTACCAGGGAGCCTTCACCTGGACCTGGGGCACGGCCCGCTTCGGCGCCCTCACCCTGGGCGTCACCACCTACACGGCACTGGGCCCGGCAGCCCTCTGGTGGACGGCGCTCATCGCAGGGACCGCCACGGCGGCGGCGACCCTGGCCCTGAAGGCCCGCATCGCCCGCCGCACCGCCCACGAACTGGTGGCGTGAAGGGGGGAACCCCGAACGTGGGTCCCACCCCCTCAAGCCCACTCCCTCAAGCCCACCCCCTCAAGCCCGGTCCTCAGTCCCGCCTGATGTGCTCCGGATCGACGTGCCGCCGCACCATGGGGAGGGAGGCCAAGCCCGCGGCGAGCAGCACCCCCAGCGCACAGACGAACAACAAGGGCAGCCCCTCCCAGTCCCAGTGCACCGAACCCCCGCCGGTGATCAGGTAACTGGACTCGGCGAGCCACCCGGTGACGATCGCCGCCCCCAGCCCCACCACCAACGGCACCAGGACCTGAACCACCTGCACCATCCGCAAGGTCCCCGCCCGAGCGCCCAACAGCGCCAGCGCCGTCACCTGTCCCCGCCGCTCCATGGCCCGATCGGCCGCCGACACCACGAACGCAGCCACCCCGATCACCAGCCCGAGCGTCATCCCCACGACCAACAGACTCCTGATGACAGTCAGTTGGGCAAGCGAGTCGATCACGATCCCCACGGGCTCCACGGCCGCGGTGGGTGCGATCCCCCCGATCCCGTCGAGCACGGCCCGAACGGTGTCGGGATCGGCATCGCTGACGAGGGTGAGCACTCCGTTCGCGTCCGCGAGGCCGGAGGGAAGGAGCGAGGGAGGGACGAGGAGAGCGCCCGACCGGAAGACGGACGCACCCCAGGGGTGCAGATCGACCTGCTCTGCAGGAACCGTGAGCAGGACCCTGCGACCGTCCTCCAAGGCAAAGGGGTAGCGCTCGCCCGCCTTGGGGTCGTACTCAGAAGGCGTGTGACCGTCATGCAGCTGCATGACGCGCCCCTCCACGCAGCCCGTGGCCTGCCGTGTGTACGCGGCGAGTTGTCCGCAGGTGCCGACCACCAGGTCGGCACGTGTGACGTCGCTCCCGTCCAGAGGATCCCAGGAGCTGTACGAGACGGTCGCCATCCGCACGCCGGGAACCCCGGCCAGCGCCTCTCGCTGCACCTGGGAGACGTCGCTCAGCCGAAGATTGTACTCCTGAAGCGGAGCCGTCCGCCTGCTGACCTGATCCAACTCGATGAGGACGCCCTGCGTGAGCGAGGCCCCGAACACCAGCAACACCAGACCGGTCACCACCCGCAACGAAGAGCCCGGATCCACCTCCGTCCGCCGCATCGCCAAAGCCACGGGCAACGACTCGACCACGCTGCCCAATCGCCGAGCGAGCCGGGCCGTGATCGGAGCCAACCCGAAGACGAGCCCGGCGCCCGTCAACAACACGGCCCCCGGCACCAGCAGCGAACTGGCCGCTCCTCCAGCCGGAACCCTTCCCAGGGCACCGAGCACGCAGTAACCGACGATGATCCCGAGCCCCGGGACGAGGAGCAGCACCCCGAACTTCTTCGGAGGCTTCCGCTCCCCGGTGCGCCGCACGTCGATCGGCGACAGGACGGCCTGCCGTGCACTGAACTGCCCCACGAACCAAGCGAGTGCCGGACACCCCAACAAACACACCGCAACCGTCACCAACTCCGGCCGCCCGTCGGCCGGATACCAATGCAACCCGGGTAGTCCGACCCTGGACATGAGTTCGTTGGCTAGCAGGTATCCAGTGAGTCCGAGCACGGCACCCACTGAGGCGGCCAGGACGCTCTCCCCCGCATTGACCCGCAAGGTGTCCTTCACGCTTAGCCCGACGAGTCGGAGAGCTGCGAGCCGACGAGCGCGTGACTCCCCTGAAAGCCGGGCGCAGACGGATAGGTAGATGACCAGGGGAAGCAGCACGATGCACCCGAGGGTGAACCTCAGGACAGCGAGTGCCGAGGGGTCGACGATTTGCCGCCACGATCGGCCGGTTCCGAAGCTGCCGAGTTCCTTTGGATCGGTGAGTTCTGTCGGAGTGGTGCCGATGTAGGCGTACAAATCTTCAGTGTCGCCCAATCCTTCGGGGGCGATGGTTCCGATTGCCCGACCTGGGATCAAGCCGGATGATCTCGGGTTGGTGCGCAAGAGGTCGGCAAGCCTTGGTGAAATAATCACCTCACCCTTGTTCGGTAACCTCTTCACTCCAGGGGGGAGCGGAGTTGGGCCGGGTGCTGTCCGTGCGACAAATAGGCGATGTAGCGGCTGCGTCCCATACGGGTCACGGAATTCCTGGTATAGGATATTACTTTTCCCTGGAATCGGCTCTCGCGCTGCCGTACGGGCGTCATGGGAGGTGAGGATTGACGGGATGGTGAGCACCGTGGACAGGCAGAAGACTCCAAGAGTCGAACCGAGTGTCATGAGCAGGAAGCGGGCTTTCCCTCGACGCCCGCTTCTCCACATGAGGCGCAGCCCAAGGGTAAAAGTGCTCACACGGCCACCCGTTGGGATAGGAGGCCATCTGACATCGTGTACTGAGTGTCGGCCTTTGCGGCGACATCCGCGTCGTGCGTGACGATTACTAGGGCTGTCTTTTGTCTCCGTGCCAACTGTAGGAACTCGCTCAGCACGGTATCTGCATTCGTGCTGTCGAGCGCGCCGGTCGGTTCATCTGCGAAAACGACATCGGGTCGGTGTACCAGAGCCCGTGCGACGGCCACGCGTTGACTCTGACCACCTGACAACTTTGAAGTTCGGCGCCGTAGCAGATCGCCCATCCCGAGTCGCGTGAGGACCTGACCGGCCATCGCATGGGCGTGTTCTTTACTGATTCCTGCGAGACGGAGGGGTAGCGCTGCGTTCTCTTCTGCGGTTAGCTCCGGCAGTAACTCCCCATATTGAAAGACGAACCCAAGTCGAGTGCGACGTAAGGAGCTTAGCTCTCCATCGGGAAGACGTGAGAGGTCGACCCCGTCGAATGCCACAGCGCCGCTCGTCGGGGTGAGGACTCCAGCCAGGCAGTACAGCAGTGACGACTTTCCTGACCCGCTACTCCCCATGATGGCGGCTACTTCGCCGCGCTTGAGTGTGAAATCGACGTTTCTCACGGCTTGTTCATTGCCGTAAGAGAGGCCCACGCCTTCGGCGTGGAGGATGACGTCCGTCACGGTGTGCTCCCTGTGGATGGGGAGCCGTGGCTCGGAACTCCCCGGGCTGGCTACTAGTCTCGCGAGAAAAGACGTTCCGGTGAGCAGTAGTCGGGTCGGAAGGATCCGCGGTCGACGCAAGCGTGAATCCGCACTTGCTTAGTCTTCAAGACGGCTCCGTCGTAAAAAACCTTGTCAACCTTGACGTGCTTCTTCTGGGTCCCGGTGAGGTGGCCCCATGGGTAACCTTCGACCCTTACGCGAAGGTAGACGTTGTGGCCGTCGTTGACGCTTTCGTCTCGCAGTTCGCCCTTTACGTGCAGTCCGCTCGGGACCTTGGTTGGGGACTGCCACTGGTACGTCCCGACGAACGCAACGCCAGGCGCTCGCATCAGCAACTCGCGCCCGGAGTCGGCCGCAGCCGCCCCCACCCCTCCGAAGAACAGCCCCGCGGCCACCGTCGCCGTTGCCAACTTCCTCATGGACATCCCCAAGTTGAGTGTGCCGACTGATCGTCACAGAAAGTAGCGGCATCGCTACCGGGGTGGTGGAGGAGGAACGTCCCTCCCTCGGATCACCCCCCGATCCGGTGAACGGCCCCCTTCGTGCTCCTGGTCAGCCCTGTGGGTCTCGCCCGTGCCGTGCGGGTTCTGTTCCTCGGCTTCGGCCCTCGGCTGACGCCCGGATCCCGAAGGAGCGAAATACGGCCACGTACGGGGTGCCGCCCGGGTTCGCGGTGGGCCGGTTGTACGTCAGGTGCGGTGCTCGGCCGGATTACTGCCGTCGCTCAGTGCGCCGCTCGTACACCATCACCCTGCGCCCGTGGGCCTGGCCGTCGGCCACCAGGGCGAAGCGTTTCCCCAGTACGGCGATCTTCGCGCTGTCCCGCTCCGTCCCCGCGACCGGTTCTGGTCCCCCTCCTGCGTCCGTGACCAGCACTATGCGTTGCTGGGCGAGCATTGCCTCCCTTATGCGGGCGGGGGAGGCCTCCACGCCCTTCAGCGTTCCCGACTCCTCCGGGCCTTCCGCGAGCGCGATGTCCCGCAGGCCGGTGAAGGCGTCGGGAGAGACGAGCCGGGTGTCCCGACGCGCGGCCGGTACGTAGAGGACGGCGTCCCCGGGACGACTCAGCCGCCGTACCTCTCCGGCTGTGGCGAGGACGTCGTCGACCCGGCTGTCCGGAGACCTCTTGGCCAGCGACTGCGGCAGCAGTGCGACCGCCGCAGCGGTGACGGTCGCCGGGACCATCCACCGCGAGGCCCGCGGGAGGAGGGGCGCGGCTGCCCGTTCCGCTGCGGAGACGATCGATCCGAGCAGCAGTGCCAGACCCAGCATGCTGAACAGCACGTACCGTTCCAGGAAGAGCGGCCTGACCAGGGAGATGCCGATCAGGCTGATGTGGGGCACTACCAGGAGCGGTAGTCCGACGGCGGCCACCGACAGCCGGCCGCTCCCCCCGGCCGCGGCTCTGCCCGTCGCCCGGTCCGTCGCTCGCCGGTCCGCCAGGGCCCCGATGCCGCCCAGGGCCAGCAGGACGGCCGGGCCGATCAGCATGTGCCAGGTCAGCGGAGGGATCCAGGAGACCTGTTCGGACTGGGTCAGGCTGAAGAGGACCAGGGGGAGGACACCCGCCGCGGCGGTGGCCGAGGCGACCGCCCAGCACGTCCACACCTCGCGGCCCGCCCGCGCCCGGAGCAGGGTCACCAGGTGTGCCGGCAGGATCAGCAGCGAGAGCCAGTTCAGCAGGCCGCAGACCAGGACCGTGGCGCCGTACGCGGTCCAGCGGACGGCGGCGCGACGGCTCCGGGTGCCTCCGGCGTCCTCACGGTCGCGCGCCCGCCGGCCGCCCGTACCGTCCCCGCCCTGCACGGAGGCCACCAGCAGCAGCGTGGAGATCCCGGCTCCGGCCGTGACCAGCGCATAGGGCCGTCCTTCCTGGAGGTGGAACTGGACGGCCGGCAGCAGCCCGAGCACCAGTCCCGCTGTCAGTCCGGAGCCGACTCCCGCAGAAGTCCCGCCCAGGCGCCGCCCGATGACCGCCACACAGGCGGCAGCCACCGACAGGGCCAGGACAGACGGCAGCCGCAGGACCGTCGTGCCGGGGCCGAAGCACGCGAAGAGCGCGTGCATGAACAAGTAGTAGAGCCCGTGGACGACGTCGACGTTCTCCAACATCCGCAGGATGTCGGCAGTGGAACGCCGTGCCACCTGCCAGGTGGCGGCTTCGTCCCGCCACACGCTGTTCCGTCGGGACAGTCCCCACAGCCCGAGGGCGAGGGTCCACAGCAGGGGGATCAGCCAGGTGCGACGACGTTTCATGATCGGGATCGTGCCGCAGGCGATGCCCTGGGGCAGGAGCCCCGTCCAGCGGCCGGCGCCCGCCGACGGATGGCTTTCGGCCAGGTGTCCCCGGTGTGCTGCAGCGGGTGGGCCCGGTGGGACGCGCCGAGGACCTGTGGTCACGGGGCGGCTGCCGTCCGGACCCACGTGCGGTCACGGAGCGGCAGCCGTCCCGCCCCGCGCTCGTGGTCAGCGGCGCATGACGGTGCTTCACAGGGGCAGCTCCAGCCAGACGGTCTTGCCGCGACCGCTGGGGGACGTGCCCCAAGAGCTCGCCAGGCTTTCCACGATGAGGAGGCCACGGCCGTGTTCCGCCTGGGCGTTCTCCCCTCCGGACACGGAGATCGGCGAGGGAATGGGGGGAGTCGCGTCGGAGTCGCGCACCTCCAGCCGGATGTGATCCGGGCCTTCGCGCAGCCGCAGGTCGACACGGCTGTCCGCATGGATCAGCGCGTTGGTCACCACCTCCGAGGCCAGGAGCTCCAGACTGTCCACGAGTTCCTCGCGGTCCCAGGCGCGGAGGTTCTCCCGGACGAACCTCCGCGCGGCCTGGACGCCCAGCAGGTCGTGCCGCTGGATCTCCATTCGCTCGAAGCGGCGCCTCGACCCCGGCACCGGGCCCTCGTAGCGCGCGAGGAGCAGGACGACGTCATCGGTGCGTTCCGAGGACGCGGGCAGGGTGGCGACGATCCGGTCCGCGAGTTCTTCCAGGTGGTGCCCCGGATCGGAGGGGTCGGCCGCCAACAGTTCCCGGACCCGGGGCATCACGTCGACGTCCCGGACGGCGGTCAGCCCGTCGGTGTAGAGGAGGAGCAGGGTGCCCGGTTCGAGGAGGGATTCGACGCTCCGGTACGCGACCCCGGAATGGACCCCCAGGGGGACGTCGACGGGTGCGTCGGGGGTGTCGATGCCCCCGTCGGGGCGCCGTACGAGTGGTGGGGGGTGGCCGGCCGATGCCACTTCCACCGCGCCCTGCGCGGCGTCGACCCGGACGCAGCAGCACGTCGCCAGCAGTTCGGTGTCCAGCTCGGCGAGCAGGTCCGCGGTCCGGCTGAGCACCGCGGCCGGGCCGTGTCCTTCGCGGGCGTAGGCGAGCATCGCGCTGCGCAACTGTCCCATCAGGACCGCGCTCTCCACGTTGTGGCCCTCGACGTCGCCCACGATCAGACAGATCTTCCTGTCCGTCAGGGTGATCACGTCGTACCAGTCGCCTCCGATTCCGGAGGCCGAGGCGGCAGGGAGGTAGCGCGCGGTCGTGACCATGTCGGGCAGGTCCCCGAGGATCCGTGGGAGCAGCCACTTCTGCACGCTTTCGGCGAGCGCGTGCTTCCTCTCGTCGAGCCCGACGCGCTCCAGGGCCCGGGCCAGCAGGCTCGCCATCATCATGGCCGTCGCCTGCTCCTCCGGGGCGAACCGACGTTCCTCCGCGAAGCCGAGGACGCAGACGCCCACCGGGACGTCGCCCGCTCGGAGGGGCAGGTAGGCCCAGGCGCGGCAGCCGTCGTCGGGCGCGTCGGGATGGGCGGAGAGCAGCTGGGCACGGTCGGGGAACAGCAGGAGGTCCCTGCTGCGCAGGGCGTCGGCGTAGGGGGAGGGGCCGTCGGCGGAGGCGCCGTGGATCGAGCGGAGGGCACCGACGCTGGTTCCGTGGTGGGCCGTTACCCAGAGCCGCCCGTCGCCGAAACCGGTGATGACGAGGGACCGCGCACGGTACGGCTCCATGATCCTGGCCCGGGCGGCGTCGGCCACGGCATGGAGGTCCCCGGCCCGGTTGAGGGCTTCGGAGAGCTTGTGCAGGTGGTACATCAGGGTGGTCCCGTACGAGCCGGGGATCTCGGGCAGGCCCCAGCCCCCGATGGGTTCGGGGTGCGCAGGCTGCCGTACGGGCTCGATCGGGAAGACCGTGGGGTGGAGCGGCGGCTCGGGCAGGGGCCCGTGTTCCGCGTACGCCGCCAGGCCGTCGGCCAGTCGGTCGCCGATGGTGCGGAGCCGGCGGCGCTTCGTGGTGTCCAGGGCGCCGTGGTGGGTGGGGAGCCGGACGAGGGTCAGCGCGCCGAACCGGTGGTCGCCCGATTCCAAGGGGGTGGACGCCACCGAGTACGGGAAGGGGACGAGCCGCGCGAGCCCCGGGTCGTCGGCGCGGATCTCGGGCTCCCCGATGACGGTGACCGTGCCGGTCCGCCAGGCCGTCGACGAAGCGTACGGGGCGTCGACGGCGATCCGTTCCGGCATGGTGAAGACCACCGGGGGAGAACCGCCGATCAGGGCGGCCCGTAGCCACCGGCCGTCCCGGTCCAGCAGGTAGACGATTCCGGTGACGGCGTCCAGCGCGGTGAGGGCCTCCCGGATCGCCGTGCTCATCAGCCTTCCGTGCGGGACCGTGCCCAGGGGGGCGGGGGCAAGGGAGGGGGAGGGCCGAGGGTGCTCGACAAGGGGCTTCCGGTCGGCAGGTGACATGGCGCTGACCTTCCGCTCGCCGGCGTGCCGGGGGCGCGGGGCCGGTGGGTGCGGGTCTTCCGCGCGGCCGTCGGTGGTCTGCCTCCCGCGCCACGCCCGGCACGCCTTCTCTCTGTCCATCATGCGCCTGCCGGGCCTCTTCGGGGAGCCGATGGGGTCGTGCCGTCCGGTCTCGGGGACGGCGGAGGGGCGGACCTCGTGGTGAGGTCCGCCCCGGTGCGTCCGGACGGGTGCGCCTGCCCCTGTGTGTCCGCCCCGGAGTGTCCGGGCGGATGCGCCTGCCCCTGTGTGTCCGCCCCGGGATGTCCGGGCGGGTGCGCCTGACCGGCCGGGATGGCCGGGATGGGGCTGGTCAGAAGGTCAGGGACCAGGAGTCGATCTTTCCGGTGTCCCACCAGGCGTTGTCATGGACCCGGAGGTTCCAGATGCCGTTGGCGGGGGACGCCGAGGCGTCGACGGTGTAGGTCGCGAGCAGGTCGTCGTTGCTTCCGCCGACCCCGTAGTCCTTGAGCAGGTGGACCCTGCCGTCCGGTGCCAGGAGCTCGACCCGGAGGTCTCCGACGTAGGTGTGCTTGATGTCCACCTCGACCTTCAGCGCGGACGGGGCGTTGCCCGAGCGGCCCTTGACCCCGATCGGCGATTCCGAGGTGGCGTGGTCGTTGATCGCGTAGTCGGCGGTGTTCTCGTAGCGGTCGCCGTCGGGCGGCTGCGGGGGCTCGCTCCCTCCGGCGGCGACGTGCAGCAGCCGGTTCGGGCTGCCGCTTCCGGGGTCGCCGACGACCCCCTCGGTGGCCGCCGAGGTCAGGGCGGCGGAGACCTGGGCCGGGGTCGCCGACGGGTTGCCCGCGAGGTAGACGGCGGAGGCGCCCGCGACGTGCGGGGCCGCCATCGAGGTGCCCGAGATGGTCTGGCGGTCCGTGTCGCTGCCGTTCCAGGCCGAGGTGATGCCGTAGCCGGGGGCGAACAGGTCCAGGATGCTTCCGTAGTTGGAGAAGTACGCCCGGTCGTCGCCGTTCGTGGTCGCTCCGACGGTCAGCGCCTGGGAGACGCGGGCGGGCGAGGATCCGGAGGCGTCCTCGTCCTCGTTTCCGGCCGCGACGGCATAGGTGATGCCGGCGGCGATCGAGTTGCGGACGGCGTCGTCCAGGGTGGTGTTGGCACCGCCGCCGAGGCTCATGTTGGCGACGGCCGGTTTGACGGCGTTGCGGGTCACCCAGTCGATGCCCGCGACGACACCGGAGACGGTGCCGGAGCCCTCGTCGTCGAGCACCCGGACCGCGACGACCTTCGCCTTCTTGGCGACGCCGTAGGAGGAGCCCGCGACGGTGCCGGCGACGTGGGTGCCGTGGCCGTGGCCGTCGGCAGCGGTGTCGTCGTCGTCGACGGCGTCGTAGCCGTAGGAGGCGCGACCGCCGAAGTCCTGGTGGGTGATCCGGACTCCGGTGTCGATGATGTACGCGGTGACTCCCGCGCCGGCGGAGTCCGGGTAGCGGTAGGTCTGGTCGAGCGGCAGCTTCTGCTGGTCGATCCGGTCCAGGCCCCAGGAGGGCGGGGAGGGCTGGGTGCCGCTGACCCTGACCACTTGGTCCTGGACCACCGATTCGACCGCCGGGTCCGCGGCGAGTTGCTCGGCCCGCGCCTCGGACGTTTCCACCGCGTAACCGTTGAGGGCCGCGGTGTACGTCCGCGTCACCTTGGCGCCGTAGCGCTCGGCGAGCGCCCTGCCGGAGGCGCCGTCGGAGTCGGCGAGGGAGGCGCGGAGGGTGACGAGGTAGCTGCCGGGAACGGCATCGGCATCGGCCGCGTACGGGATGCCGCCGGTGCCGCCGGTTTCCGCCGCAGCGGACGGGGCGGCGAGGGAGCAGGCGCCCAGGGCGGAGGCCAGCAGGAAGCCGGCCAGGCTGGTCCTGCGTCGCCGCGTGCGTAACACGGACATGGGGGGTTCTCCTTGTGAGAGGTGTGGTGTCGCGGGGTTCCGCAAACTTGGCAGGCCCATGACAATTCCGAATGTGGAGGAACTGCGCGGAAAGTGTGCTCGCCGTGGGGCTGCGGGCAGAACAGTGACCCATCCCCCTCCAATCCGCAAGGCCGTTGCGCCACTTGCTTGGTGCGCCTCGCGCTCCGGTCAATCCACCTGCTCCGGCCGCCCTGGCCACTCCATCTGCTCCGGCCACTCCAGCAACTCCATCTGCTTCGGCCACTCCAGCCGCTCTGGTCGCAGGGATCCCCGTCGCACCGCCGACGGCAGGGCGGGCGCGGGGCTGATCACGGATCGGCAACGCGACGGGAGGTGCGCCCCCGGACTCGCTCCCCCTTCGTGACAGGGGCCTGACGCGTCCCACGCCAAGCGGTCAACCGCCGGCGAACAACTGCCCCGGTGCAACGGATCCACCGGTCGCTCCTCTCCACCCGCCGTGCACACGGCTCGGGGAGGGCGGCACGTCCGGACGCCGACGACCGGAGGGGGCCCGCCCGGGCCGCACGCACAGGAGGAGCACGGATGCACAGGAGACCGACCACCGCCGCCCGCACGAAGGTCGGAGCCGCGGTCGCCGCCGTGGCACTGGCCGCCGTGGGCCTGCAGAACGCCGCGGCCTCCGAGCCGGACCTCGACCGGAGCGTGGCGGACGCGGCGGCCGACGTGGCGCGCCACCCCAAGGCGTTCGGCTACGGGCCGGGCCAGGAACTGCAGTTCAGGGACGCCGTCCTGGATGACGACGGCACCCGGCACATACGCTTCGACCGCACGTACCGCGGACTCCCGGTCATCGGAGGGGACCTGGTGGTCCACCAGGACGCGAGTGGCAGGATGACGCACTCCTCGCGCGCCAAGGGAAACCGCCCCGTGGTCGGCTCCACCGATCCCGTGGTGTCCGCGGAGGAGGCCGCAGCCGGGGCCCGTCGCCTGGCCGCCGACATCCGCGAGGCCACCGTCGACCCCCGATTGGTCGTCTGGGCCGTGGAGGGCGTTCCCCGGCTGGCCTGGCAGACGACGGTGCGGGGCGCGGGAGCGCACGACCAGCCCACCGGACTGGTGGTCGTCACCGACGCCACCACCGGCGAAGGGATCGAGAGCTACGCCTCCGAGCACCAGGTGCGAGGAGAAGGGCGCTCCGCGTACACCGGCAAGGTGCCCCTCGGTACGACCGCGAGCAGAGGGGGCTTCCTCCTGATCGACCCGGTCCGTGGACACGTCACCAAGGACGCCCGGAACATCCGTCCCGGCAGGGTGAACGCCGCGTCCGGCACGGTGTTCACCGATGCCGACAACGTCTGGGGCGACGGCCGCACCGCATCGCGGGACCGGGCCACCGCTGCGGTGGACGCACACGCCAACACCGCGCTGACCCACGACTACTTCAAGCGGACCTTCGGTCGGGACGGCATCAGGGGTGACGGCCGGGCGCCCACCGTCTTCGTCCACGTCGGCAAGGGCTGGGACAACGCACAGTGGGACGACGACTGCTTCTGCATGCTGACCGGTGATGGCAACGGCCGCAAGGACGCCGAGCAGGTCGACCTCGACACCATCGGGCACGAGATGACCCACGGCATCACCGATGCCACCGCCCGGCTCCGCTACCGGGGCGAGTCCGGCGGGCTCAACGAGGCGACCAGCGACATCTTCGGCACGATGGTGGAGTGGTACGCGAACAACGGGAACGACGTCCCCGACTACCTGTTCAGCGACCGGTCGACGCCGCCCTGGCTGCGCCGCTTCGACCAGCCCTCCCGGGACGGCCGTTCGCCCGACTGCTGGAGTCCCAAGGTGCGCAGGATGGACCCGCACCAGTCGTCCGGAGTGGGCAACCACTGGTTCTACCTGGCGAGTGAGGGCAGCGGCCGCAAGGTCCTCAACGGAACGGCGTACAACAGCCCCACCTGTGACGGATCGAGGGTGACGGGGATCGGCAACGAGAAGGTCGCGAAGATCTGGTACCGGGCCCTGACGGTCTCCATGACCTCGACCACCGACTACCACGAGGCCCGGGCCGCAACCCTGGACGCCGCACGCGACCTCTACGGAAAGGGCGGCAAGGAGTACCGGACGGTGAAGGAGGCCTGGACCGCGGTCAACGTCGGCTGAGCCGGCGCTCCGGGCGCGGCAGGGCGTTGTCCTGCCGCGCTGACGGCAGCGGGGGCCGGGGCCCCGTCGCCGAGGAGGTCACTCGCGGTTCCTCGGCCGTTCCTCGACGAGTCGGCCGAAGACGATGAGCCGCCCCCGACTGCTGAACTCGGGGGTGCACGTCGTCAGGGTGAGGTACCGGCCGGGCGCGGTGAAGGGCGATCCCCCGGGGACCGGTCGGAGGACGCTGACGTCGCTCGGCGGCGTTTCCGGGATGCGGCCGGCGACCTCGTAGGAGTACGAGGCCGCTGCGGTCTCCAGGACGATCCGGTCCCCGGGCACCAGCCTGTCGATCTTCCGGAAGGGCTCGCCGTGGGTGTTCCGGTGGGCGGCCAGCACCACGTTCCCCACGGGGTCGGACGGCATTCCCGTGTCCGTGTAGTGCCCCACCAGACCCTTGTCGAGCACCTGCTCCGTCCCGGTGCCCTCCGCGACCGGGGACGCCAGTCCCAATGCGGGAATGCGGATGATCGCGAAGCCCTCGCCCGGCGCGAACGCACCCGTCCCGTCCTCGCCCGGATGCTCCGGGACCCCGTCGCGCCACGCCCGTTCCAGCTTCGTCCGTGCGTCCTCGGCCTCGGCGCGGGCCTGCACGTTCGTCCACCACACCTGGTGGACGACGAAGAGGACCATGGCCAGTCCCGAGGTGATCAACAAGGCGCTCGCGCTCCGGGCGACGGCCGCGGAGGGCGGCTCCTTGCGGCGGCGGCGCGCACCGGTCCGGCGGCGGGGCGCCCGGCGCCGTCCGGAACCGGCTCCGCGACGGGCCGCCCGCCGGCCACCGGGCCGTCGTGACGGGCCCGTCCCCGAATCCGGTGCCACGGGCGCCGCTGCGGGAGCCGGCTCCGGTGGGAACAGCGCTCCGAGGACGTCTTCCTGCTGGTGGGCGGACAGGTCGGGGGTCCGGGGGGTGGGGTCGTACGCCTGCGCCGGATGTGGGTACCAGGCGTCCGGCGCCTGTGGCGGTGGGGAGACCGGCGGCGGATGGGGGTGCTGATGCTGATGGGGATAAAGATGTTGATGGGGACGGGGTGGAGCGGGAAGGTCGCGAGGCGCTGCGACCGGGGCGTACGCCTGTGGTGGGCCCGTGTACCAGGAGTCCGACGACCCGAGCGGAGGGCTGGTCGGCGGAGCGTACGGATGCGGGTGGGCGGGCCGCTCGTGGGGGTGGGAAGCCGGGTCGTACGCCCGTGGCGCAGGGGGGTACCGGGATTCCTGCCACTGGACCGGCGGGTACGGCTGCCAGGCCGCGGCGGCGTCCTGGTGCGCGGCGTCCTCCGGATGTGTCGTGGCCATGGGGAGGGTGCCTCCGGAGGCTCGGCGGGCCGGGGCCCTGCGGGATGGTGGACGGCGGTGAAGGAGTCGGTGCAGCCGGGGCACGACGGCAGGGCCCGCGAAGGGGGCGGGAGGAGCTCCCGTGACGAGGCGCCGCCCCGGTGCCCCGTCGCCGGAGGAGCCGGCTCGTCGGCACCGGCCCCGCGGTGCCGGGGGACGCGCGCACCGCGGGGCCTGGGGGGACGGGGGCGGTGTCCGGCCCGGCCGGACACCGCAGGGGTGCGGGTCAGTTGCCCTGGGTGGCTCCGCGGCGGGAGCGGGCGCGGCGGGCCGCGGTGAACCAGCCGCCGAGGAGGAGCGCACCGCCGCCGAGGGCGGTCAGGGTGAGGGTGGTGCCGTCGCTGCCGGTGGCGGCGAGGTTCTGGCCCGCGAGGCCGGGAGCCTTGCCGACCTTGCCGGACGCGGCGGCCTCGGAGGACGGCGTGGCGTCCGGGGCGGTGCCGCCCTGCGCGGCCGTGTTCTGCGCGGCTTTCTGCTTCGCGGAGTCGGTCCCGCTGTCGTCCACGTCGCCGGGGGCGGTGGGCACGGCCGGGTCGGTCACCTCCTGCGGGGCGGTGGAGTCGGCCGCCTCCTCCGGCGCGACGGCGGTGCTGGGCGCGGTGTCCTTCGCCGGGGCCTTGCCGTCGAGGCCGACCGTGACGGTGGCCGCGTCAGCGGTCCGGCCGGTGATCCTCACCGTCACCCGGGAGGCGTCGTCGCGGAGTTCGGTGACGCCGGCGCCGCGGTCGGTCGTGGACAGGACGATCGGGACGGCGGTGTGGTACTTGCCGTCCTCGACGCGGTAGGCGTAGACGCCGTCGAGGTTCTTGTCCAGGTGGCCGGACGGACGGCGGTACTCCAGCAGCAGGCTCTGCTTGTCCCCCATCGGGATCTCCAGTGCCCGGGTGCCCTTCTGCGCGCCGTAGAGGGGCTTGAGGGAGAAGGTGCCGGAGCCGGTGACGCGCTGGTGCTCGGCGGTCTCCAGCCAGCCCATCCGGATCAGTTGGTTGGCCGACAGCCCGGCCGCGCCGTTGCCGCCCATCGGCGACCGGCCCTCGACGGCGGCCCGCTCCGGGCAGGCGACCAGGTTGCCGTCCTCGCACTGGTAGCGGACCTGGTGGCCGAAGCCGATGTTGTGCCCGAACTCGTGCCGGACCGTCGTCTCGGAGACGGTGTTGTTGCCGGTGTTCATCCAGGTGTAGCGACCGCCGACGGAGCCCATGCCGACCCAGTAGCACTGCATGTGGGGCAGGACGATCGACAGGTAGTCCCAGTCCTTCCCGCGCACCAGGCCCTTGGCGGCTACCTGCGCCTCGGCGTCCTCGCGGATCTTCCGCAGCGCGCCGTCGCCGCCGCAGCCGGCCTTCTCCTTCAGGGTCAGCGGGCCGACGACCTTCTCCTTCACCGCGGGCCCGAAGGTGAACCGGCCCCGCGACGCCTCACTGAAGTACGTCGACAGCGACTCGCCCGGACCGAAGTACTTGTCCAGGGCATCCGCCCGCATCGCGGCCGCGTCCGGGTGCGCACGGTCGGCGAAGTTCGCCACGACGACCAGGACCCGCCCCGTCTTGCCCTCGTCGGCCGCCGCGGCCGGGGAGGCCGAGGCCCCGACCGCCAGTGTGGTGAGCGACGCCGCGGCGGCCAGGACCCTGCCGAATCTCGTGTTCATCTGCTCTGTGCTCCCGTTGCTCGAAGGCTGATGCACCAGGAGAGAGCGGGAACCGGCCGCGCCCTCGCGCGCCGTTACCTTTCCGTTATGTTCGGCTCGGCCGGAGGGGGAGGTCCCGGGTGCGCGCGTCAGGTGGTCGAGCCCGGAACCGGGCGGCCCGCAAGGCGGGACCGCGTCCATCTCGGTCCACAGGTCGACGGGTGCGGGGGCGGGAAGGCACCCAGGGGCCGTCCGAGTCCGGCGCGATCACCTCCCTGGGCCTCGGGAACTGCTTGCGGCTCAGGGCGAATTCCGTGCACGAGGACTGGTCCGCCGTGCCGTGCCCCTCCACGTCCCGGACGGCTTGGGGCCGTTCTCCGGTCATCCGCCGGTCGTGTGCCGCGGACGGTCGAAGTGGAGGCCGGGACGGAGTCAACGTCCTTCTCCGGACTCCAGGTTGCGGGTCATCCGCTCCAGGACGGTGACGGCGATCCGGTACTCCTCGCGGCTGATGCCGGCCGTCGACAGCTCGCGGAAGGCATCGACGCGTTCGGCGACCTCGGCGAGGCGGGCACGGCCGTCGTCGGTCAGGGCGAGGCGGCCCGGCTCCGGACGGGCGGCCCAGCCGCCGGCGACGACCGTCCCGATGGCGTCGGTCAGGGCGGTGACGTCGGCGTTGGCTGCCAGGACGGTCAGGACGCCGGTGTCGGTGGCCTGGGGGTCGCCCTCGACGACGTTGAGGACCTGCCAGGCGAGTCGGGTGAGGCCGAACTCGGCCAGCACGGAGTTCATGGAGCCGGTGAGGGCCTTGTCGGTGCGGTTGAGCCAGTAACCGATGGGCTTCATGCGGTGCTCCTGGACGGGTCGGTGGTGCCGGGTTCGGGCGTTGCGGGGCAGCGGTCGCGTGGCCGGTACGGCCGCGGGGCCGCCGAGCTCGGCGTCGACCGGCAGTACGGAGTGTCGGCCGCTCTCCTCCGAGACGGACGTGCGGGCCCGCGCGGTGCGGGCCGGTCCGGATCAGTGCCGGGTGAAGGCGGGGGCGTTCTCGCGGGCCCACTGCCGGTACGTGCGGGCGGGGCGGCCGAGGAGGGTCTCGACGGTGTCGGCGATGGCGGCCGGACCGTGGTCGGCGGCCTCCCACAGGTCGAGCAGCGAGGAGACCACCGACGCGGGCGCGTAGGCGCCCATCTGCTGCTCGGCCTCGGCGCGGGTGAGCCGCTCGACCGGGATGTCACGGCCGAGGACCTCGGAGAGCAGCGCGAGCTGCTCGCGGAAGGTGAGCGACTCGGGGCCGGTCAGGGTGAGCGAGCGGCCGGTGAGGGAGGTGCCGGTCAGGGCCTCGACGGCGATGTCGGCGATGTCCTCGGGGTGGATGGGCGCGGTGTGTGCGTCCGGGTAGGCGAGCTGGACCGGAAGCGACCGACCGATGGAGCGGGTCCACCCGAGGGAGTTGCTGGCGAAGGCGTCCGGGCGCAGGAACGTGCAGGTGAGCGCGGAGGCGGCGAGGGCGTGCTCGACCCGGAGGCTGTGGCTGGCGAGCGGGTCGTCCTCGGCGTCGGGGCCGAGGACGGAGGACGAGGAGAGCAGGACGACGTGCTTGACGCCCGCCTCCTCGGCGGCCTTGACCAGCTCGTGGATGCCGGAGGGCTGGGGGTAGAGGAAGACCTGGCGGACGCCGTGGAACGCGGCGTCGAGGCCCTCGGGCCGGTCGAGGGCGAGCTCGATGGTCTCGACGCCCTTCGGAACGGCCAGTTCGGCGGGGGTGCCGCTGGCGGCGCGCACGGTGAGACCGGCGGAGTGCAGGCGGCCGATGACGGCCCGGCCGACCTTGCCGCGGGCGCCGGTGACGAGGAGGGTCATGGAGTGCTCCATTCGTTGCGCGACAACACATGCATGTTTGCACGCACACATTTGCAAGTCAACACAGACATTCATGAGGACATGCATGTCTGTACGATGGAGGCATGACGAAGCGCGAACCGAAGACGGCGGACGAGCTGCTGGACGCCGTGGGACCGGCCTTCGGGAAACTGCGGCGCTCCTCGCTCCTGGAGGTCGAGGACCCGATCTCCCAGAAGGACCTGAGCCGCACGCTGGTGCTGCGGATCGTCCTGGACGCCGAACGGGAGGACACCGGTGAGGTCACCGTCGGCGCGGTCGCCCAGCACCTGGGCGTGGACCCGTCGGTGGCCAGCCGCATGGTCTCCGACTGCATCTCGGGCGGCTACCTGGTCCGCGCCGCCTCCCAGCGGGACGGTCGCCGCACCGTCCTGCACCTCAGCCCCGAGGGCCGTGAGCTGATGGCCCGCTTCGCCCGCCACCAGAGGTCGGCCTTCGAGTACGTCACCGCCGACTGGAGCGAGCGGGAGCGCCTGGAGTTCGCCCGCCTCATGCTCAAGTACGTCGACTCCCAGGACTCCCTCCGCCACCGGCTCCCGGACAGTGACGCTCCGCGCTGACGGGGACCGGTCCCTCGTGCCCGTGAGGCCTCGCACATGACGAAGGGCCCGGACCGCTCAGGCGGACCTGGGTTCTAGGAGTCGTTGCGACATCGCAGTTCAGGGAATGTATTGGACTTCGGGATCCGCAAGGTCCGGACGGTTCAGGGGCCCGTGGAGCCGAGCCGCGAGCGGGCTGCGTACAGGGGCGTCCGCCTGCGTTCACGCGTGGTCGGTCGCGACTGGTGCCGGGAGCGCTGCGCGTCCCGCCTGAGCGGCCGTGAACGGGGCCGAACGAGAAGGAAACCGAGACGGCCGCCCACGACGCTAGAGCTGGCCCCGCCACCATGGCACGTCCAGGCTGTCGGCCGGGATGACCTTGGCCCTGGCCAGAATCTTCACGTCGAGGGCCCGTACGAGGGTGCGCAACTCGCGCGCGCTCTTCCTGGGCAGCGCGTGGAGCACGGCTTCGAGCTGCTCCCGGAAGCCGGCGCAGTAGCAGCCGCACTCAAGGATGCCGCAACCAGGACCTGAGAGTGGATCCACCAGTTGTCCGAGGGGGCCGTGGGCCAAGGCCTGCCAGTGCCAGAACGCTTCCTCTGTGGCTTCGGGCCAGAAGCGGGTCCGCTCCAGCCGACGCAGGTGAGCTGTGCAAGATCCTGAAAGACGATCGATGGGCGGGTACCGTCGCCGCCTTGGGGAACGGACGGGGAGGTCGCCCCGCAGGGCTGATGGGCGCCTACGCGGCATTGCCCCTTCGGGTGTCGGTCATGGCGGCAAGGTACAGAACGACGTGCCGGGTGGCCACCGCATATCCGGTGGCCGAAGCCCTGAGCTCGGGAGGCACCGGTCCTTGGCCTCTGAGGGGCGCTGTGAACTGCGGAGACGACCTGTCAGCGCCGACCGCGCACCGCCCCCCTTACGAGGTCGGTGTTCCGCAGCGGACCGTGCGGGTGTCGGTCAGAAGGGGGGTGCCTCTATGTCCTTCGTCAAGGTCGAGCGCGTCATGCGGCGGCCGGTTCGGGGGTGCGGGTCTCGTAGAAGGTCCCGTCGCGGAGCAT
>NZ_JBHYMK010000079.1:0-28639 GCF_042743065.1 Streptomyces sp. NPDC058872 | reverse complement strand
GAACGGCCCCCGTCCCTCCGGAGGGACGGGGGCCGTTCCCTGCGCGGGGAGGTGACGCCCTCCCCCCGCGCCGGGCGGCTTCCACGGGCCCCGCACGGCGGCGGCACCGGCGCCGTGGCCCCGTCCCGTGGCGCACCGGCCCCGTGACCCCGCCCCGCGGCGACTCCGCTCCGTCTACGGCTCCTCGGGCACGAGGACCCCGAGTTCGACCTCCTCGAAGACGCGTGACCACCAGGACTCCTCGTCCGCGAAGGCCTCCGGATCGCTCTGCCGCGCCCGCTCGACCACCTCGTCGACGAAGTCCTCGTAGCCGTCGGAGTCGTCGCTCCTGCCCGAACGGACGAAGTCCTCCCAGACCCGTAGGACGCCCTGGAGGCCCTCGACCGAGGAGTTGACCGTCCCGTGTTCCTGCACGGCGTCGTCGGCACGGCCGCGGACCATCCGGACCCCACCGCCGTCGAGCAGCAGCCAGTAGGCGGCGTCGCCGTCCTCGAACGCGCCGAGGAACACCGCCCGGCCCTCCGCGAGGACCCGGACCGACAGTTCGCGGGCGGGGTCCCGCACGAACATCCGGCAGCAGTCGGTCGGCAGCCCCCGCCGGCCCAGCGCCTCCACCGCCCCCTCGTCCGCGCCCGCTGCGCGGAGGGCGTCCGCGTCGTACGGCAGCCAGTCCATCGTCTTCCACCCGTCCCGTCCGACCCGTCCACCGGGCACGTTCCTCTCGGGCCGAGGAGCGGCCCGTGGGGGGAATCTAGTCCAAGTAGCCCCGCAGCTGATCGGCGTAGGCGTGGTCCCGCAGCCGGTTGAGGGTCTTGGACTCGATCTGGCGGATGCGTTCGCGCGTGACGCCGAAGATGCGCCCTATCTCCTCCAGGGTGCGGGGCTTGCCGTCGTCGAGGCCGTAGCGGAGCTGGACGACCTTCCGTTCGCGTTCGCCGAGCGTGGAGAGGACGTCCTCCAAGTGGCGGCGGAGCAGCAGGAAGGCGGCGGATTCGACGGGCGAGGCGGCGTCGCCGTCCTCGATGAGGTCACCGAGGGCGACGTCCTCCTCCTCGCCGACCGGGGCGTGCAGGGAAACCGGTTCCTGGGCGAGCCGGAGGACCTCGCCGACCCGCTCGGGAGCCAGGTCGAGCTGCGCGGCGACCTCTTCCGCGGTGGGTTCGTAGCCGCGTTCCTGCAGCATGCGGCGCTGGACCCGGATGACCCGGTTGATGAGTTCGACGACATGGACGGGGACCCGGATGGTCCGGGCCTGGTCGGCGAGGGCGCGGGACATGGCCTGGCGGATCCACCAGGTGGCGTACGTGGAGAACTTGTAGCCGCGGGCGTAGTCGAACTTCTCGACGGCCCTGATGAGGCCGAGGTTCCCCTCCTGGACGAGGTCGAGCATGGTGAGGCCGCGGCCCACGTACCGTTTGGCGACGGAGACGACGAGGCGGAGGTTGGCCTCGATGAGCTTGCGCTTGGCGATCCGGCCGAGGACCACGAGCCGGTCCAGGTCGATCGCCAACTGCGTTTCCAGGTCGGGCGTGTTGGCGAGCTTCTCCTCGGCGAAGAGGCCCGCCTCGATCCTGCGGGCGAGTTCGACCTCTTCCTCGGCGCTGAGCAGCGGAATGCGACCGATCTCGCGCAGGTACTGGCGGAAGAGGTCGGAGGAGGGCCCGTTGCCCCCGGGCTCGGGGCGACGCCGCTGGGCCGGGACCTCGGGTTCGGCGTCCGGTTCGGCGTCCAGCTCGCGGGGTGACGGTTCCTGCTGGTGGGTCCGGGTCTCGGTCTGCACGGCGGGGCGACCTCCAGGAAGGGGGGGACGGCACCGTCATCCAGTGTGGGGTACGACACATCGCCGCCACGAGGGGCGTGCGGTGACTTTTTGGGACCGCCGGGTCACCGAACGTCAAAGTGCGGCGGCGCCGTTGTTCCGGAGGGTCTGCCCGTACTGGGTGAGGACCCAGAGCTCGTTCTGCACGGCGGCGAGCTGCTCGGGGTCGCCGTTCGCGCCGAGTCGGGCCAGGGTGCCCTGCACGTCACGGATGCGGCGGTCGACGGCGCGGAGGCGGACGGTGACGAGCTGGTCGCCGGCGTACGCCTCGTCGACGGCCTTGGCGAAGATCGTCTCGACGGCGAGTTCGGTGACCAGGGCGCGGACCGAGTCGTTGGGGGCCGCCTCGCGAACGGCGTCGAGGTAGTCGGAGGGCGCACCGGCGGCGCCGCCGGCGTCCTGGACGCACTGGCGGACGGCCGCATAGGGCGGGGCGGTGAACTCGTCGACCCCGTAGGCGTCGAAGGCCGGGGAGACCAACTCGGGTCGCTGGAGGGCCAGTTTGAGGAGTTCCCGCTCGGTGCGGTGGGCGGGGCTGCGCAGGTTGAGCGCGGGGCCGGAGGGGGTGGCGGGTGGGGCCGGGGCGTCGTAGGTGCGCGGGGGCTGCTGCCGCTCGGGGCCCCGGCTGCCGCCCTGTCGCTGCCAGCGGGCGATCTGGGCGACGCGACGGACGACGAACTGGGTGTCGAGGATGCCGAGCATGCCGGCGAGCTGGACGGCGACCTCGTGCTGGGAGGCGATGTTCTTGATCTTCGCGACGATCGGGGCGGCTTCGTCGAGGGCGGCGGCGCGCCCCGCCGGGGTCTCCAGGTCGTATCGCCGCACGATCTGCCGGAGGGCGAACTCGAAGAGCGGGGTGCGGGGTTGGACGAGCTCGGCGACGGCCTCGTCGCCCTTGGCGAGCCGGAGCTCACAGGGGTCCATGCCGTCGGGTGCGATGGCGATGTACGTTTCGGCGGCGAACTTCTGGTCGTCCTCGAAGGCGCGCAGTGCGGCCTTCTGGCCGGCGGCGTCACCGTCGAAGGTGAAGATGACGCGGGCCGAGCCGTTGTCCATGAGGAGCCGGCGGAGGATCTTGATGTGGTCGCCGCCGAAGGCGGTGCCGCAGGTGGCGATCGCGGTGGTGACTCCGGCCAGGTGGCAGGCCATGACGTCGGTGTAGCCCTCGACGACCACGGCCCGGCTGACCTTGGCGATGTCCTTCTTGGCCAGGTCGACGCCGTAGAGCACCTGGGACTTCTTGTAGATCGGCGTCTCCGGCGTGTTGAGGTACTTGGGCCCGTTGTCGTCCTCGCGGAGCTTGCGCGCGCCGAAGCCGACGATCTCGCCGCCGACGTCCTTGATCGGCCACATGAGGCGGCCCCGGAAGCGGTCGATGGGGCCGCGCCTGCCGTCCTGGGAGAGGCCGGAGAGGATCAGTTCCTTGTCGGAGAACCCCTTGCCGCGCAGGAAGCGGGTGAGGTGGTCCCAGCCGGCCGGGGAGTAGCCGACGCCGAAGTGTTCGGCGGCGGCCTGGTCGAAGCCGCGCTCGGCGAGGAACTTCCGGCCGATCTCGGCCTCGGCGGAACCGAGTTGCTCGGCGTAGTACTGGGCGGCGATCTTGTGGGCCTCGATCAGGCGGATGCGTTCCCCGCGCTGGTGGCCGGGGTTGTAGCCGCCCTCCTCGTAGCGCAGGGTGATGCCCGCCTTGGCGGCGAGGCGCTCGACCGTCTCGGAGAAGGAGAGGTGGTCGATCTTCATCACGAAGGCGATGGTGTCGCCGCCCTCCTGGCAGCCGAAGCAGTGGAAGAGTCCCTTGCTGGGGCTCACCTGGAAGGAGGGCGACTTCTCGTCGTGGAAGGGGCAGAGCCCCTTGAGGTTTCCGCCGCCCGCGCTGCGGAGCTGGAGGTATTCGGACACGACGGCGTCGATCGGGACCGCGTCCCGTACCGCCTTCACGTCGTCATCGTTGATCCTGCCTGCCACGCATGAATCCTACGGGGTCGGAGCGCGGTCAGATCAGCGTCTCCAGGGAGACGGAGGGGTCGGCGAGGGCCTCCGGGTCCACGGGCGTGCGGGCCCGGATGAGGGCCTGGATCGGATCTGTGACGTCCCACACGTTCACGTTCATGCCGGCGAGGACCCTCCCCTCCTTGAGCCAGAAGGCGAGGAATTCGCGCTTGCCGGTGTCGCCGCGGACCACGACCTGGTCGTACGAGCCGGGCGGGGCCCAGCCCGAGTACTCCATGCCGAGGTCGTACTGGTCGGTGAAGAAGTAGGGCACGCGGTCGTAGGAGACGCGCTGCCCGAGCATGGCGCGGGCGGCGGCCGGGCCGCCGTTGAGGGCGTTGGCCCAGTGCTCGACGCGGAGCCGGGTGTGCAGCAGCGGGTGGTGGAAGGCGGCCACGTCGCCGGCGGCGAAGACGTCGGGGTCGGAGGTGCGCAGCGACTCGTCCACCGCGATGCCGCCCCCGTCGGCGCGGTCGACGAGGGCGAGGCCCGAGTTCTCGGCGAGGGCCGTGCGGGGGGCGGCGCCGATCGCGGCGAGGACCGCGTGGGCCGGGTGCTCCTCGCCGTCGTCGGTGCGGACGGCGAGGACCATGCCGTCCTGGCCGATGATCTCGGTGAGGCGGGCGCCGAAGTGGAAGCGGACGCCGTGGTCGGCGTGCAGGTCAGCGAAGAGCTGGCCGAGCTCCGGGCCGAGGACCCGGTACAGCGGGGTGGGGTCGGCCTCGACGACGGTGACCTCGGCGCCGTAGCCGCGGGCGGCGGCGGCGACCTCCAGGCCGATCCAGCCGCCGCCGGCGATCACCAGGTGGCCGTTGTCCCGGCCGAGGCCGGCGAGGACCTGGCGGAGCCGGTCGGCGTGGGCGAGCCGGCGCAGGTGGTGGACGCCGGCGAGCTCGGTGCCGGGAACGTCGAGGCGGCGCGGCTCGGCACCGGTGGCGAGGAGCAGCTTGTCGTAGCGGATGACGGTGCCGTCGCCGAGCCGGACGGTGTGGGCCTCGCGGTCGACGGCGGTGACGGACTGGCCGCGGTGGAGCTCGATGTCGTTCGCCGCGTACCAGGCGGCCTCGTGGACGAAGACGGCGTCGCGTTCCTTGGCCCCGGTGAGGTAGCCCTTGGAGAGGGGCGGGCGCTCGTACGGGTGGTCGCGTTCGTCGCCGATGAGGATCACCCGGCCGTTGAACCCCTCGGCGCGCAGGGTCTCCGCCGCTTTGGCCCCTGCCAGACCCCCGCCGACGATGACGAAGGTCTGATCTGCGTCGACCATGTCGTTTCCTCCTCGTTGCGACCGGTTCCAACCTACGCCCCCGGACGTTCGTCCCGTGGTACCCGTCCGGGCCGTGCCTGCGAGGGTCCCGTACGGACGGGGACGGCGGAAGAGGGCGGCGGCGGGCCGGCGGTGCCGGTTCGACCGGGTCGGCCGCGGGGGATCGCCCCCGCCGCACACGAGTCCGTCAACCGCCGTTCTTGACCCAGGAGGAGAGGAGCGCGGCGAGTGCACTGCGGGCCCGCCCGGCGACCGAACCGTCACCCCTGGCCCGCGGCGCCAGCTCGACGTGCACGAAGGCCGTTCCGTACTTTTGCGCCGCTTTACCCTGTACGTTCGTCGTTCCTTCCAGGGGACAGCGGTCGGACCAGCCCCGGCAGACCCGAAGTCCGTCGTCCTCCAGTCGATCGGCGAGCCCCTCGGCCTCCGCAGGGGCGGCTTCGGTGACACCCGTGGAAAGAATGGCCTCATAGGGACGGTCCGACGCCCGCGCGAAGCCGTGTATCTGCATTCCCGGAACGTTCCTCTTCTGGAATTCCAGAACAATGCCGTGAAATGCACTGTCGGTGCGGTGCGCGACGTCCGCGGAGTCCTCCCGGCCGGAAGTCCGGTGGGCACCCGCAAGGACGAGGGCGCCACGGGGGGTGCCCTCCAGGAGGTCCACGCCGAGCGTTTCGGTGTCGCGGTCGGCCACCGGATGGGGGACCTGCACGGTCCATCCGACGGCCGCGTCCGCGGTCACGTACAGCCGCCCCCATCGCGCCTCCTCCCCCGACCCCCGGGCGGCCACCTCGTCATAACGCCTGCCGGAAGCGGTGTCGGTGAGCCTGGTCACGCGGAAGTCAACGGCGGCAAGGCTCTTTTCCGCTGCCCGGAAATCTCCTTCCAGGAGTTCTCCGACGCCTTCCGCGAGCGCCTTTTGCTGCCGCTTGGTGGGAGGCGCGTAGGAGTCCCGCTCCTTGACCTGCTCGGCATATTCGAGAATCCGGTGCCGAAGGTCGACGAGTTCGCGTTCCCGCGGGCGCGCAGCGCCCGATGCATCGGGTGGTGACGCCTGACATCCGACCAGTGCGAGTGCCATGCCGACCACGACCGCAACGGAGAGGGGGTGTGATGATCGTGTCATGCGAACAGGAAAGTTGATCTTGATGCGCATGTAAAAATCTGCCAGTGACATTCTGTGAATCTCTCCGCATGGGTTGTGCGCTGGCGGCAGCGACGACGCTCGTCCTGGTCGGCGGCTGTGCATCACCCCCCGTGGAGCCACAGACGAAGTCGGGAGGCCGGTCCTTCAGCGTTGCCGCTGCGGGAGATGTTCTCATCCACCCCGAACTGGTCGAACAGGGAGCCAAGGACGCGAAGCGGTCGGGCAAGGGGGAGGCCGGGCTCGACTTCGGCCCCCTGATGGCCGGTGTGCGCCCGGTGATCAGCAAGGCCGACCTGGCCATCTGTCACATGGAGACGCCCGTGGGAAAGCCGGAGGGCCCCTTCGAGGGGTACCCGGAGTTCCTCGTGCCGCCCCAGATCCTCACCACACTGAAGGACGTGGGCTACGACACCTGCTCCACCGCCTCGAACCACACCTACGACCACGGCCTGAAGGCCGTGCGCCGCACCCTGGACGCGATGGACAAGGTGGGTCTCGGCCACACCGGCTCGGCACGCACCCCCGAAGAGGCGCAGAAGGTCAACATTCGTGACGTCAAGGGCGTCAAGGTGGCACACCTCTCCTACTCGTGGGAGTCGTTCCTGAACCCGACGCCGGCGAAGGAAAGCTGGGCGTTCAACCGGATCAGCACGGAAGAGATCAAGAAGGCCGAGGTGCGGGCCCGGCAACAGGGCGCCGAGGTCGTGATCCTCTCGCTCCACTGGGGGCTGGAGCACTACAACGAACCGAGCGTGCCCCAGCTGGAGCTCGCCGAGCGGCTCACCAAGGAAACGGGGATCAACCTCGTGATCGGGCATCACGCACACGTGGTGCAGCCGATCCAGAAGCTGAACGGCACCTGGGTCGCCTACGGCCTGGGCAACCAGGTGGCCCGCCACTCGTCGCCCACCGGCCTCACCGAAGAGGGGGTGATCGGCTGGTTCGAGTTCCGGGAGACGGACGACGGCTGGGACGTCGCCGCCCGCTACCGCACCACGCTGGTGGACATCCCGCCCGAGTCCGAGCCGGGCGAGGAGCATCCCGCGGGATCGGTGGAGGAGCACCGGGTCGCCGACGTGCGGAAGGTGCTGGACGCCCCCGGCGACCTCTCCCCGGAACGCCTCGCGCGCTACCGCCTCGCGGCTGAGCGGACACGCGGGTTCCTCTTCAACCGAGGGGCTCCGGGCGGCGACGGGCTGACCGAGCTCTCCCTGACGGAGTGAGTTGATCCACCGAACGTCCAGCCGCCTCACGACCGGAGCGGCGGCCCGTGTCGGCGGTCGCCTCCGTGCGGTCGCAGAAATCAGGAAAGAGCAGTAGTGGCAGCGAAGAACGCAGGGTACTCCGTCCGAGGAGGACGACGGCGCATCCGCAAGCGTGCGGACATGCCGCTCCTCGGCGGCATCCGCCCCCCGATCGTCGTCCTGTGCGTACTGATCCTCGCCCTGGCCGGACTGACGGCGAAGGTGCTGGGGCCCGTCCGCACCACCGCCGCACCCGAGGCGGTGCTCGCCTCGCAGCGGTACTTCGCCGAAGACGGCGCCATCGCGCTGCGTGCGTCGATAGACGAACGGGTCGCGGACCTGGAGCGCACTGCCGGTGCGCTGAACGCGGGCCGTCCCGCCGAGCCCGAGAGCATCCTGTCGGACCTGGGCCACACCTACCAGAAGTGGACGGGGACGACCATTGTCGACCTGGAAAGCGGGGAGGTGCTCGCGGCGCGCGGCGAAACGATCCCTCTCGGCTGGCTCGACGAGGACGCCCTCGTCGGCACACAGGCCCTGATCCCCCGCATGGTGCGGCTGGAAACCGGAGACGTCCGCCTGATGAGCATGGCGGTCCTCGATCGGGCCGGCTCATCGCAGCAATTGCTGATCGCTTCGAGCAGCCTGTCCGTGCCCCCCATCAACCTGGGGCCGTTCCGCAGCATGTCCGTGGTGGCCAAGGACGGCGAGATCCTGGCCACCGCCGGCTTCGAACAGGCCGAAGCGCTCAACTCCGACCAGGAGCGCCAAGAGCTCGCCTTCCTGCGCAAGCAGATGACGCACCTCGCCGACCAGGCCGCGGTGCGGACCGAACAGCACCCCGTCCGTGCCAAGGAACCGGGCTCCCGGGGATACCCGGGTGTCAGCGGGAGCCTCGTCGGGGGCGAGTACAACGGACGCGTGGCCACGGTCGGGTACGCCTCCCTGGCCTCCTCCGACCCGGAGGAGAAGCAGAGCGTGGCCGCAGGCCTCGGGCTGACGGTCGTCGCGATGCTGCCCGTGGTCGAGCAGCAGGACGAGGGCCAGGACCGTTGGCTGCTCGGGCTGGCGGCAGCAGGCGCCCTCGTCCTGCTGGGGCTGGTGGCGGTGACGGTGCTCTGGAGCATGCTCCAGTTGCCACTGCTCCGACTGTTCCTGGAGTCGCGCCGGCTGGCCCGCGGGGATCTGCACCGGCCGGTCTCCGTGCCCCGCCGCGGCGAGGCCCATCGGATCGGCATCGCCCTGGAGCGCCTGCGCCGCCGCTTGAACGGTGAGGGCGAGCAGCTCGACGCCGTCCGGTCCGGGAGGGTCCGGCTCGGAGCCCGCGGACCGCTCGTGATGACCGGGGTCCTGCTGCTGCTCTGGTGCGTGCCCGTCGGGCTGTTGCTCAACCGCACGGACGGCTCGGTCAGCGTGCCGACCAGCATGGTCAACGACCAGCGGGAACGCACCGACCTGATCGCGGACCGGCTGCGCAGGGCGCTCAACGAGGCGCAGGCGGACCTCGTGTCCACCTCCCGCCTCATCGGGGCGAGCGATCACGCTTCCACGGTGGGCACGCTCGAGGACGTCCTCGCCAAACACCCCCGCTACCAGGCCCTGTACCTCGTCGGTCCCGACGGCTCCGTGACCGCCCGCGCGGGCGGTGAGCCGCACGCCTGGAGCACCGGTGAAGACCTGCCGCTGGTCCGCGTGTCCGGAAAGGGCGGGAAGGTGCCGGTCGTCCAGGCCAGCGCCCCGCTCGCGGAGAAGGAGGGCAGCACGCTGGTCGGCGAGGTCCGGGTGGAGTTCCTCAACTCCCTGCTCGCCCGGCCCGGCCTGGGGAACGCCCGGGTGGTGGACTCCGCCGGCCTGACCATCGCGGCGAACCACGGATTCCTCGCCTTCGAGAAGCTGCCCAGCGGCACGCTGGTCGATCTGGTCCGCGCGGCCGGTGTCCAGGTCGGTGCGGGCCCCGTCGAGAACGGACTGCTCATCCGCGAGGGAGGCGGCGTCACCGTGGCCGCGGCAGCCCCGTTCACCGGCGGCGGCGTGACCGCCGACATCGGCTGGACCGTCATCAGCTGGCAAGACGCGGCCCGCTTCCAGATCACCCCGTACGAGCGCGAGGACCGCAGCGTGCTGGCCGGAATGCTCGGCCTCGCCGCGGCCATCCTCTGCCTGGGCTGGCTCCACCTCGTCGTCATACGGCCCCTGCGCGCCCTCGCCGCAAGCGCCGAGAACCTGGCGGACGGCGACTTCAGGACGGTCCTCTACCCCCGTTACCAGGACGAGGTGGGCGCAGTCGTCCGCAGCCTCGAACTACTGCGCCAGCAGGCGCAGGCCCGCCGACACGACCAAGCCCACCGGCCCGCGGACACCCCGTCCGGAGCCGGCACGGGCGAAAGGTGACAAGGCCGTGCTCTACCTCTACTTCGTTCTCCTGGCCAGCAGCGCCTTGCTGCTGGTCGCGGGCATCATGGAACAGCGCAGGCACTACGCCGCGCTCCACACCATCCCGACCCGCGTCCTCGTCAACGGCATCCGCGGCAAGTCCTCCATCACCCGCCTCTGCGCGGGCGCGCTGCGGGGCGGCGGTCTGGTCACCGTCGCCAAGACCACGGGCACGGCCGCACGGTTCATCCATCCCGATGCCACCGAGGAGCCGGTCTACCGCAAGTTCGGCATCGCCAACGTGGTGGAGCAGATCGGCATCGTGCGCCGTGCCGCCACGTACCGCCCCCATGCCCTCGTCATCGAGTGCATGGCCGTCATGCCCGCCCTCCAGGAGGTCAACCAGAGCAAGCTGATCCGCTCGACCATCGGGGTGCTGTGCAACGTCCGTGAGGACCACCTCGCCGAGATGGGGCCCACGCTCGATGACGTGGCCCGCTCCCTGTGCCGCTCCATGCCCGAGAACGGCATCTGCGTCACGGCCGAGCGGGAACGCTTCCACATCCTGCAGGAGGAGGCGGACGCACGGAACTGCCAGCTCGTCTACGCGGACCCCGACTCGGTTTCCGACGCCGAGCTGCGCGGCTTCAGCTGGTTCACCTTCAAGGAGAACGTCGCCATCGCCCTCGCGGTCGCCGACCTGCTCGGCATCGAGCGGCAGGTCGCGTTGCAGGGCATGTACGACGCTCCGCCGGACCCCGGCGTGCTGTCCGTCGAGCGCTACGCCACGCCCGAGGGCAAGCGCCTCGCCTTCGCCAACGTCTTCGCCGCCAACGACCCCGAGTCGACCCTGATGAACGTCAACCAGCTGCTCGACCTCGGGGCGATCAACCGCCCCCTGAACGTCGTCATCAACTGCCGTCCCGACCGCGTCGAACGGAACGGGCAGATGGGCGAGATCATCCCCGACCTGAAGCCGGACAACGTCTTCGTCATCGGGCACCCCGCGAAGAGCGCCATCGACGCCATCCCCGACGCCTGGCGCGCCAGGGCGATCGACCTCGGAGGCGAACGGCGCCCCGCCGAGGAGTTCATGCCGGCCGTGCTCGCCGCCATGCCCGACGGCTCCTCGCTCGTCGCCATCGGGAACATCCACGGCCAGGGCGAGGAGCTCCTGGAGTTCCTGGCCGAACTGCCCGCCGACGACAGCCCCGCCACGAAGGACGAGGACACCACGGCGAACCACGTCGCCCAACCCCCGCGGATCGACCCCTACGCCCCGTACCCGCACGTCTACGAGGACCGCTACATGGCGTCCCAGACCCTTCGGATGCGAGTGGTGCAGGAGGTCGCCCGGACCGACGGAGCGCCCCGTCACGCAGCGCCCCCCACCGGGCAACAGGGCGCCGAGCAGACCGGGTACGACGCGTCGTTCGGTTGGTTCCACGCCTCGGCCCACGAAGACGACCAGCCCCCGACACCGTCCTGACCCTTCCGGCACGACGGCCACACCGCCTTCGAAACGCCGCTTCACCCCCGTACACGCGCCCGGAGCCCCCGTTGACCACCGTCGCACTGACTCCCGAAATGGCTGCCCTGGGCATCGCCATCGGACTGCTTCTCTCCCTGCTGTGCTATCTGACCACCAACCTCTCCCCGGGCGGCATGATCACGCCGGGGTGGATCGCCCTGACGCTCATCGAGGACCTGCAGCGCGCCGTCATGGTCATCGGCGTCACGGCCTTGACCTACGCCGGCACCAAGCTCATGCAGAAGCTGGTGATCCTCTACGGCAAGCGCCTCTTCGCCGCCGTGGTCCTCCTCGGCGTGCTGCTGCAGGCCACCGTGATGATCGTCCTGTCGATCGAGTTCCCGTTGCTCTACGGCAACCAGACCCTCGGCTTCATCGTGCCCGGCCTCATCGCCTACCAGCTGGTCCGCCAGCCCAAGGCGCCGACCCTGCTGGCCACGGCCGCCGTCTCCCTGACGGCCTACATCGTCGTCGCCGCCGGCCTGCTGCTCGGCGTCATGCCCGTCGCCTGAGAGACAAGGGAAGAACCGAACCATGGCAGGAAAGAAGAAGACCCGTCCGGTGCTCTCGGGCCTGGTCGTCCTCGGTCTCGTCGCCACGTCGGGGTACCTCACCCTCGAACTGCGCAAGCAGGAACAGCCGGGCATCACGGAGGTGCGGAACGTCGGCGTGCTGAACGGAGTTCGGGGGCAGGCGTCCGACACGGGCCAAGAGGCCTCGGCGGAGCGCTGGTCACGGCTGGACAACCCCGCGCGCAGCGTGCTCCGCACCGCCGACGGACAGATCAAGGCGGTACTCACGGACGGCGCCCGCCTGGCCACCCTCAAGGGGCCCGCCCGCACGTTCGCCGAGCCCTCCTCGACCGCCTCCAAGGTCTCCACGACCGACTGGGTGCGACTCATGCCGGAGCCCTGGACCGAGGGCGCGGAGAAGGAGAAGTGGTTCAAGGACTGGTACGCGGAGTACGCGACCAGCAAGGAGGACGACGTCTTCGCCATCGCCTTCCAGTACGTCGCGGGCGCCCCGCAGGGCAAGGACGCGACCGGCCTCGTCATCGCGGGCGACGCGAACTTCGGCCCTCTGAACACGACCGGCGCCGAGGGCGGCGACCTGCGTCTCGAACAGTCGGACTTCTACGACTACCTCGGCATCCCCTACTCCTTCCGCGACGGCAACACCGGCACGCCGGAAGCCATGCGGGCCCGCTCGCTCGACTGCTCCGGCTTCATCCGCATGGTGCTGGGGTACCGCACCCGCTACCCCCTGATGTCCTCGGACAAGTCCGGTGACGGACTGCCGCGCACGGCCAACGGCATGGCGCGCTCCAAGGAAGGCGTGGACGTCCTGCCCCTCAACGGCATCACGCCCCAGGACAGGCCCACCGCCATCGACCAGCTCCAGCCGGGCGACCTCGTGTTCTTCAAGCTGGACACCCGTACCGCACAGCGGCTCGACCACGTGGGCATGGTCCTCGGCCACGACACCGAAGGACACCTGATCTTCGTCTCCAGCCGGGAAGAGGTCAACGGCCCCACCATCGGTGACGTCGGAGGGGTTTCCCGGCTGGACGGCAACGGCTACTACGCCAAGACCCTCCGCAGCGCCAAGCGGCTCTGAAAGGGCCTCGGCTCCCGCCCGCGCGGCGCCGCACGGAAGGCCGGGCTAGCGCGGGGCGCGGAGGCGGGCGTGGAGCGCGCGGGCGGAGGCGTCGGTGAGGTTGGCGATCTGGTCGACGATGACGCGCTTGCGGGCGCGGTCGTCACGGGCCGCGTGGAAGGCCTCCCGGAACTGCGGTTCCAGGCCGTCGGGGGCGCGGGCGACGAGGGCCTCGGCGAGTTCGGTCACGACGACGCGCTGGTCGGCGCGGAGGGCTTCCTGCTCGGCGCGCTGCATCACATAGCGGTCGGCGACGGCCTTGAGGACCGCGCACTCGTTCCGCGTCTCGCGCGGGACCACGAGTTCGGCGGCGTAGCGGGTCAGGCGTCCGGTGCCCGCCCCCGCCCCGGAGCGGCCCGGGCGGGGCCCCCAGGCCTGCCGGGTGGCCCCCTCGGCAGCCAGGCAGAAGCGCCCGATGAGCTGGCTGGTGGCGTCCTTGAGGCGGGCCTGGGCGACCGCGGAGCCGTCGTACTCGTGCGGCCACCACTCCTCGCCCATCAGCCGGTCGAGGGCGTCGGCGAGTTCCTGCGGATCGGTGCCCTCCGGTACGTAGCGGCCGATGGCCACGGCCCAGATGTCGGCGCGCTCGGGCTCGGCGAGCAGCAGCGCGGGGGCGACGTGACCGGCGTGCAGCCCGTCCTCGAAGTCGTGGACCGAGTACGCCACGTCGTCGGACCAGTCCATGACCTGGGCCTCGAAGCACTTGCGGTGGGCGGGTGCCCCCTGCCGGATCCAGTGGAAGACGGGCAGGTCGTCCTCGTACACGCCGAACTTGGGCGAGCCGGGGTCCTCGGGGTGGCCGCCGCGCGCCCACGGGTACTTGGTGGCGGCGTCGAGGGCGGCCCGGGTGAGGTTGAGGCCGACGCTGACGAGCTCCCCGTCCTCGTCCTTGACGAAGCGCTTGGGTTCGATGCGGGTGAGGAGGCGGAGCGACTGGGCGTTCCCCTCGAAGCCCCCGCAGTCCTTGGCGACGTCGTTGAGCGCCTGTTCGCCGTTGTGCCCGAAGGGCGGGTGGCCCATGTCGTGGGAGAGGCAGGCCGCCTCCACGAGGTCGGGGTCACAGCCGAGGGCGGCGCCCAGCTCGCGCCCCACCTGGGCGCACTCCAGGGAATGGGTGAGCCGGGTCCGGGGGCTGGCGTCCCAGGCACGGCTCCTGGTGCCGGGCGTGACCACCTGCGTCTTGCCGGCGAGCCTGCGGAGCGCGGCGGAGTGCAGCACGCGGGCGCGGTCCCGTTGGAAGGCGGTGCGCCCCGGCCGTTTGTCGGGCTCGGCGGCCCAGCGCTCGGTCGCAGCGGAGTCGTATCCGGGAGCGTCTGCGATGTCTGAGATGTGTGCGGTGCCCTTGGTGTCCTCGATGCCTTCCATGCCTCGAAGGTAACCGGGCGGACCGACAGAAGGGCTCAGATGGCGGCGAGTTCCCGCACGGGAGGGACGGTGCGGACCTGGTCGTAGCGGTGGAGCACCAGTCGGGCGAGGGCGGGGTGGGCACCGAGGGGTGCGGCGGCGAGCCAGGGGGCGTCGGCGGCGGCGCGGGTGGCGAAGAGGCCGGGGGCCGTGAAGCAGGAGGCGACGGCGACCCGGTGGCGGCCCCGGGCGACGAGCGCACGGACCGCTTCGGGGACGGTGGGCGCGGCGGCGGAGGCATAGGCGGGGACCACGGGCACGCCGCCGAGGCGTTCGCCGAGGAGGGCGGCGACACGACGGATCTCAGCGCCGGAGCGGGGGTCCCGGGAGCCCGCGGAGGCGAGGACGACGCCGGTGGCGCGGGAGGCTCCGTCCGCAGGGGTCCAGCCGGCCTCGACGAGTCGGTCGGCGAGGGCCTCGACGAGGAGGGGGTGGGCGCCGAGGGGGTCGGCGACGCGGGCGCGGAGGGCGGGTGCGGCGGCGATGGCGGCGGGCAGGTCGTGGCTGACGTGGTGGCCGGGGGCGAGGAGCAGGGGGACCAGCACGGCCTCGCGGCCCTCGGCGGCGAGCTCGGCGAGGGCGTCGTCGAGGAGCGGCGCGTTCAGTTCGATGTGGGCGAGCCGTGCGTCGAGTCCGGGGCGGAGCTCGCGGACCCGGTCGAGGAGGCGGCTCAGGGTGGCCCGGGCGCGGGGGTCGCGGCTGCCGTGGCCGACGGCGACGAGGGCGGGTGCGGGTGCGGTGGTGTTCATCGGGGTGCTTACCTCCTCGTCGTGCTTCCGCGGCCGGCGGCCGTACGGATGCACGTGGCCGAGTCGGATCCCGAGCTGCTCGGTGATCCTTCCGAGCAGCTCGGTGGCGCTGTCGAACGTGCTGTCCGGCTCCGTCATGCACCGATGGTGGGCGCGGCACGTTGCCGGACCGTTGCGCGGGGGTGACGACTGTTTTCCGTCACCTCACGGATGCGCGAACGGCGTCGTCAGCCGCTGCGGCGGGCCGTGCGGGCCTCACTCCCCCGGACCCCACGCATAGCGGACGTCCGGCTCGCGCTCCTCGTTGCGGTGGCCGTCGGTGTGCTCGACGGCGGTGAAGCCGTGCCGTTCGTAGAAGCGTCGCGCCGGGGCGTTGACCTGGAACGTCCACAGGGACAGCCCGGCCGTGCGGCGCCGCTTGGCCAGGTCGACGAGGCGGTCGCCGATGCCCCGGCCGCGCCACGGCGGGTCGACGTAGAGCTGGTCCAGCTCTTCGCCGTCCAGCACCATCATGGCGACGACCGAGCCGTCGACCGTGGCGACCCAGGTCTCCAGCCCGGGGACGACCACTTCCCGGAGCCAGGAGCGGACTTGTTCGTCGGTGTGGGCCCGGCGGACGTCCGGGAGCGCCGCCGCGTAGGAGCGGAGCCAGACGTCGGCCACGGCAGCGGCATCGGAGTCGGCGGCGCGCCGGAGAACGGGTTCGTCGATCTTCACGCCCGGATCGTACGGGGCCGCCCGCCTCCCCCTCCCCTCTTTTTTCATTCCGAATCACGGAATATCTTTTCCGTTATGAGAATGTCCCCGCCCGCGCTCCCCCGGCGCGCCGCCGCCGAGTTCATCGGCACCTCCGCCCTCGTGGCCGTCATCGTCGGCTCCGGCATCCGCGCCGACGCCCTGAGCCAGGACACCGGGGTACGCCTGCTCGCCAACGCCGGCGCCTCCGCGCTCGGCCTCGGGCTGCTCATCGCCCTCATCGGCCCGCTCTCCGGCGCCCACTTCAACCCCGTCGTGACGCTCTCCGAGTGGTGGTGCGGGCGCCGCCGGGGCACCGGGCACGAGGCCCTCGCCTACATCGGCGCCCAACTCGCCGGGGCCGTCACGGGCGCACTGCTGGCCGAAGCCATGTTCGGGCGACCGCCCGGCGCATGGGCCACCGAGCCGCGCTCCGCGCTCCACCTGCTCCTCGGGGAGGCCGTCGCCACGGCCGGGCTCGTCCTCGTCGTACGGGGTCTGCGCCGCATCGGCCGTCCCGGCCTCGCCCCCGTCGCGGTCGCCGGGTACATCGGCGCGGCGATCTGGTTCACCTCCTCCGGATCCTTCGCCAATCCGGCGGCCACCCTCGGGCGCGCCTTCTCCGACTCCTTCACCGGCATCGCCCCCGCATCGGTCCCCGCCTTCGCCGCCGCGCAACTCCTCGGCATGCTGCTCGGCATGGGCCTGGCCGGTGTGCTGTACGGAACAGAAGGGACGCCCGACGAACCGAATGCCACCGAACCACGTCGAACGGAGTGACCGACCGACACCGATCCACGGAGGTTCCCCCATGCCGGCACGGCTCACCCGGCCGTCCCCCCGCGCCACCAGGGCCCGTCGCCGCGCCGTGCAGGCCCTGATGCTGGGCACCGTCCTCGCGCTCGTCCCGGTCACCTGGACGCACCTGACGGCCGCCCCCCGGCTCCGCACCACCGCCGACGTGCCGGCCCGGGACGTCGCCGTCGTCTTCGGCGCCGGCCTGTGGAAGGGACGCCCCACCCCGTACCTCGCGCACCGCCTCGACACCGCCGCCGAGCTGTACCGCACGGGCAGGGTCCGGGTCCTGCTCGTCACCGGCGACAACAGTCGGACCACGTACGACGAGCCGAGCGCCATGCGCGCCTACCTCACCGCGCGGGGGGTGCCGGACGGACGGATCGTCAGCGACTACGCGGGCTTCGACACCTGGGACTCGTGCGTCCGGGCCCGACAGGTCTTCGGCGTCGACCGGGCCGTCCTGGTCACCCAGGACTTCCACATCAAGCGGGCCGTCGCGCTGTGCGGCCGGGCGGGTGTCGATGCGTACGGGGTCGGGGTGGCCGAACCCCACGACCGCACCTGGTACTACGGCACCACCCGGGAGCTCTTCGCGGCGGGGAAGGCCGCCCTCGACGCGGGACTTCGTCCCGACCCGCAGTTCCTGGGACCGAAGGAGAAGGGAGTCACCGAGGCCCTGGCAGCGGCCCGCAGCTGAGCGGCTCCCGGCCCCCGGCCCCCGGCCCCCGGCCCCCCGCCCCCCCCCCCCCGCCCCCCCCCCCCCCCGCCCCGCCCCCGGCCCCCCCCCCCCCGCCCCCCCCCCCCGGCCCCCGGCCCCCGGCCCCCGGCTCCCGGCTCCCGGCTCCCGGCTCCCGGCTCCCGGCGAGCCTCACCCTGCGGGGTGCCTCCCGCGGAGGTCATGGCACCCCGCCCGTAATACGAGGTGCCGCCCCGCGTAACACGTCGGACGCATGCTGACCGCATGTCCGACGCCGCCGCTGTCCCCACCCACTGCCCCTACTGCGCCCTGCAGTGCGGGATGTCGCTCCGCCCCACCGGCGATCCGGAGCTGCCCGCCGAAGTGGTCGAGCGGACCGGCTTCCCGGTCAACCGGGGCGCCCTGTGCGGCAAGGGCCGCACCGCCCCCTCCGTACTCTCCTCCCGGGTCAGGCTCACCGAGCCCCTGGTCCGCAGCCCTGACACGGGGGCGCTGGAGCCCGCGTCCTGGGAGGAGGCACTCGCCGCCGTCGCCGACGGGCTGCGCCGGACCCGCGCCGACCACGGTCCCGATGCCGTGGGGGTCTTCGGCGGCGGCGGTCTCACCAACGAGAAGGCGTACGCGCTGGGCAAGTTCGCCCGGCTGGTCCTCGCCACCTCGCAGATCGACTACAACGGCCGCTTCTGCATGTCGTCGGCAGCCGCCGCGCACCAGCGGGCCTTCGGCCTCGACCGGGGCCTCCCCTTCCCGCTGGAGGACGTGCCGAAGACCGGCTGCGTGATCCTCGTCGGCTCCAACCTGGCCGAGACCATGCCGCCCGCCCTCCGCTACCTCACCGAGCTGAAGGAGAACGGCGGCCGGCTGATCGTCGTCGACCCCCGTCGCACCCGCACCGCCGACCAGGCCGACCTGCACCTCGCGCCGCGGCCCGGCACCGACCTCGCGCTCGCCCTCGGCCTGCTGCACCTCGTCGTCGCCGAAGGCCGCGTGGACGAGGAGTTCGTCGCCGCGCGCACCGACGGCTGGGAGGCCGCCCGCGCCGGTGCCATGGCGCACTGGCCCGAACAGGTCGAACGGATCACCGGCGTGCCGGTGCCGCAGCTGCGGGAGGCGGTCGCGATGTTCTGCGACGCCGAGGACTCCATGGTGCTGACCGCCCGGGGCCCCGAGCAGCAGTCCAAGGGCACCGACACCGTCGGTGCCTGGATCAACCTGTGCCTCGCCACCGGGCGCGCCGGCCGACCGCTGAACGGCTACGGCTGCCTCACCGGTCAGGGCAACGGCCAGGGCGGGCGCGAGCACGGCCAGAAGGCGGACCAACTGCCCGGCTACCGCAAGCTCGACGACCCGGCCGCCCGCGCACACGTCGCCGGGGTGTGGGGCGTCGCACCGGAGTCGCTGCCGGGCCCCGGACGGAGCGCGTACGAGCTCCTCGACGCGCTCGGCGGCGAGGTGCGGGCACTGCTCCTCATGGGCTCCAACCCGGTGGTCTCCGCGCCGCGCGCCGCACACGTCGAGGAACGGCTGCGGTCGCTCGACTTCCTCGCCGTCGCGGACGTGGTGCTCTCCGAGACCGCCGCGCTCGCCGATGTGGTCCTGCCGGTGACCCAGTGGGCGGAGGAGACCGGCACCCTGACGAACCTGGAGGGCAGGGTGCTGTTGCGGCGCCGCGCCCTCGCCCCGCCGGAGGGCGTGCGCGGCGACCTGGAGGTGCTGCACGCCCTGGCCGGTCGGCTGGGCTGGGAGAAGGGCTTCCCCACCGACCCCGAGGAGGTCTTCGAGGAGCTGCGCCGCGCCTCGGCCGGGGGACCCGCCGATTACGCGGGCATCAGCTACCGCCGGATCGAGGAGGAGCAGGGCGTCTTCTGGCCGTGTCCGGACGAGGAACACGGCGGGACGCCCCGCCTGTTCCTCGACCGGTTCGCAACGGCCGACGGGCGGGCCCGGTTCGTACCGGTGGTGCACCGGGCGGCGGCCGAGGAGACGGACGCCGAGTACCCGGTCGTCCTCACCACCGGCCGGGTCGTCTCCCAGTACCAGTCGGGCGCGCAGACGCGACGGGTCGCCGAACTGAACGCTGCGGCGCCGGGCCCCTTCGTGGAGCTCCACCCCCGGCTCGCCGAGCGGATCGGAGTGGCCGAGGGCGAGCCGCTCGCAGTGGTCTCGCGGCGCGGACGGGCCGTCGCTCCGGCCCGGATCACGCCGTCGATCCGGCCGGACACCGTCTTCATGCCCTTCCACTGGTACGGGGAGGGACGGGCGAACACCTTGGTGAACCCGGCGCTCGACCCGGTCTCGCGGATGCCCGAGTTCAAGGTGTGCGCGGTGCGTCTGGAGCCGGTCCCGGACGCCGCCGGAACCAGTCGCCGGTCTCGATGAGCGGGCCGAGCGGGGTACCGGGGGCCGCCAGGTAGACCCATGCGCGTGCGGGAGCGCCGTCCCGGACGCGGAGCGCCGCGCGGGCGGTCCGCTCGTACCCGGCGCCGCCCTCCATCCGGTCGAGCACGGCCAGGAGTTCCGCATAGGCCTCGGGCGCGGGCGTCACCAGGGTGCCCGTGACCGTGCCGTCGCCGGGCACCGCGTACGGATAGCCGGGGCCGTCGTGCAGCAGGGTGCCCGGCAGCAGGGCCTCCTCCTCGACGACGGTGCGGCCGAGGAGGAGGCGGTCGTGGTTGTACGCGCCGGGCCGGAGCGTCCCGTACACGAAGAACGGCAGGGTCACGCGACGGTCGTCTCCCCGACGAGCCAGGCGAGGTAGGCGGCGGAGGCGCGGACGACGGGGGTGGCGATGACCTCCGGCGTCTCGTAGTCGTGTGCGGCGAGGAGGTGGTCCTCCAGGGCCTGGTAGCGGGCCTCCGTGGTCTTGAGGAGGACCTGCCACTCCTCGGCGGTCTCGACGGCATGCTGCCAGTGGTAGACGGAGGTCACGGGGCCGGAGACCTGGCCGCAGGCGGCGAGCCGGGCCTCGACGGCGCCCCGCGCGAGCGCTTCGGCCTTCTCGCGGCTGTCGGTAGTGGTCAGGACGGTCAGGGCGGTGAAGGCGGGAGTGGTCACGCCCTCACGGTAGCCGCCGTGGCCGCCGCTCACCCGTTCGGCACGAGGCGTCAACCGGCACCCCACGGACCGCTCCGACCTGCAGAAACACTGGAAATCCAGCCGACACACCGTACCGGACGGAGTAATCCTGATGCCCCATCAGCAGGCGAGGTGCGCGACGCGGCCCTTATCTCGGTCTTAGAAGGTCCGCCCCGGGACGTCCCTCCCGGAGCGAACCGCCCGGCATGACCGTTCGCGCGCCCCGGAGGACCCCCATGCGCACCACTGCCCGACTGTTCACCGGTACCGCGCTGGCGGTCGCAGCGATCGGGGCGTTCGCCGCCCCCGCGGCACACGCGAACAACCAGAACCACGAACCCTTGGAGATCTACCCCTCGTCCGCGTCCCCGGGCACCACCGTCACCGTGAACACCCTCGCCTGCGGCAAGCACGGCCACGGCGTCGGGGACGCGAACTCCCTCGGTGCGGGCGAGTTCCAACTGAACCCGAGCACGCACAAGGAGGTCGTGGTCGGACAGTTCACCGTGCCGGAGCACGCCAAGGCGGGTTCGTACTGGATCAGCGTGGCCTGCGACAACGGGAAGACCGCCCGGGGCGAACTGACCGTCAAGCACCGGAGCCCGAGCGGCCACGTCCCAACCGGTGTCGGGGGCAGCATCGGCCCCGACACCGCCCAGGTCACGGCAGGTGTGGCGGTGCTGGCCGCAGCTGCCGTGGGCGGTGCCTGGCTCCTGCGTCGCCGGGCGAGCGGCGCGCAGGGGCGCTGAGACCACACCGCCCGTCCTGCCCCCGCTGCGCGCCCGCACACGGCCCGGCGGGGGCAGGATCACTCCCGTGAACCGACCGAGGGAACCCAGGTGAGCAACAGGAGCAAGGGCTGGGGCGTGGCACTGGCCGCCTGCGTGGGAATCTGGCTCGTGCAGAACGGCTCGGAGGACGTGACCCCGCCCGTGCCGTCCGCCGCGCAGGCCTTCGCCGCCGGACCGAGCGTGCACACCGACGCCGCCGCCGATCCGCTGCCGGCCTCGGTTCCGGTGCGGCTGCGGATCCCCGAGACCGACGTGGACGCCCCGGTGATGGGGCTCGGCCTGGCCGCGGACGGCTCGCTCGACGTGCCGCCGGCCGGGAACCGGAACATGGCCGGCTGGTACGAGCAGGGCACCACGCCCGGGGCCGAGGGCACCGCGATCGTCGCAGGACACGTCGACAACGCCGAGGGCCCCGCCGTCTTCTACACGCTCGGCGCCCTCAAGAAGGGGCACCGGATCGAGGTGGACCGGGAGGACGGACGGACCGCCGTGTTCACGGTCGACGCGATCGAGGTGTACGACAACCAGAACTTCCCGGACGAGAAGGTGTACGCCGAAGCCGACCGGGCCGAGATCCGCGTGATCACCTGCGGCGGCGGCTTCTCCAAGAAGAGCGGCTACCAGGGGAACGTGGTCGCCTTCGGCCACCTCATCGGGGTCCGCTAGGCCGTCAGGCCCACTGGTCGAAGGCCAACTTCGCCACCAGCGACAGGACCACGACCAACAGCACCCCGCGGACGAACTCGGCGCCCTTGCTCAGCGCCATGCGGGCGCCGACCGTCCCGCCGACCAGGTTGAAGACCGCCATGACGGCGGCGAGCTGCCAGTAGACGCTGCCCTGGTAGGCGAACATCGCGAGCGCGCCCGCATTGGTGCAGACGTTCACGATCTTCGCGGTGGCGGAGGCGGTCACCAGGTCCAGATGGAGCACGGCGGTCAGCGCCAGGACGAGGAAGGTGCCGGTGCCCGGCCCGAACAGGCCGTCGTAGAAGCCGATCCCGCCGCCGACCACCACGATCGCGGTCACGATCCGGGCCCGGGTCAGCGGCGCCCGCTCCTCCCCCTCGGCCTTCACCCCGAAGGAGGGCCGCAGCATCACGAAGGCGGCGACCGCGAGCAGCACCACCATGATCACGGGACGCAGCACCTCGCTGCTGATCCCGGCGGCGAAGAAGGCGCCGCCCATGGATCCGGCGAGGGCCGCGAGCCCGATCCGCACCGCCGTCCCCACCCGCACCGGAGCCTTGCGGACATAGGTGACGGCGGCCCCGGTGGTGCCCACGATCGCCACGGCCTTGTTGGTGCCGAGGATGTGCGCGGCCGGTACCTGGGGCAGTCCGAGCAGGAGCGCGGGCAGCAGGAGCAGGCCGCCACCACCCACCACGGCGTCGATCCAACCCGCCACGAGGGCGGCGAGACAGAGCAGGACAAGGGTGGTCAGCGATATGTCGGGCATGCTCGTGAGCCTAGGGAGGCGGTCGTTGCGCCGTCCATCATTCCCTGGAGAGTTGAGCTACGTCTGAGCTTGCCGCGCCCGGTTCACGGTCCGGTGCGGGCGGTGCGGCCGGGGTGAACGCCGAGGTGAGCAGCGTCGCGGTGAGCGCTCCGGTCCCGAGCAGCGCCCCGGCGAGCCGCCGTCTGGCGCGCTCCGCGGAACGGCGCGGTGCACGGTGTCTAGGCACGGTCGAAGTCCTCGCTGTGGATGCGGGAGGCCGGTACCCCGGCCCTGAGCAGGGAGACGGTCGCGGCCCTGGACATGGCGGGCGGCCCGCACAGGTACACGTCGTGGGCGGCGAGGTCGGGCACCAGGTCCAGCAGCGCCCGGGGCGCGAGCGGGTCGAAGGCGCCGTCCGAAGGACCGAGCAGGAAGTGCAGGGCTGCCCGCCGTTCGGCGGCGATGGCCTCCAGCTCGGCCCGGAGGACGAGCCCGGCCTCGTCCGAGGCCCGGTGGAGGAGGGTGATGTCACCGGGGCCGCCGGGCAGGGTCTCGAAGAGGGCCCGCAGCGGGGTGATGCCGACGCCGCCGGCGAGCAGCAGGACCTTGCGACGGGTGCGGCGGTGTGCGGTGAGGGCGCCGAAGGGGCCTGAGGCGAGGACCCGGGTGCCCGGGCGGAGCCGGCGGATGCGACGGGTGTGGTCGCCGATCGCCTTGACGGTGATCCGCAGGGTGTCGTCGCGGACGGGGGCGGACAGCGAGAAGGGCAGGGCGGTCGCCCAGAGTCCGCGCCGGAGGAAGCGCCAACGGAAGAACTGGCCGGGTTCGGCGCAGAGTCCGGCCACGCCCCTGCCCCGGACGAGGACCGAGACGACCCCGGGGCCCTCGTCGCGGACCTCCTCCACGCGCAGTTCGTGGCGGAGGGCGGCGCGGAGGGGCACCACGATCCGGTACCAGACGAGGAGGACGGCGACGGTGCCGTGGGCCATCGACCACAGCCAGCGGGTGAGCAGGCCGCCGGCGAGGTCGGGGCCCGCGAGCTGGTGGACGAAGCCGAGCGCGGCGGCCAGGAGGCTGCCGAGGTGGACGGCCCGCCAGGTCTCGTGCCGCATCCGGCGGCGGACGGCCCGGGCGGAGGTGACGCCGACGGCGAGGAAGAGGCCGGTGCCGGCGGTGGCGGCGGCGATCGCCCGGTATCCGAGGAGGTCTCCGACGGCGGTGAGGAGATCGGTGCGGGCGTGCACGGCGTAGCCGCAGAGGGCGAGGACGGCGTGGGCGCCGATCAGTCCGAAGGCGTAACGGCCTCCGAGGGCGTGCCAACGGGCGAGCCGGTCGGCGCCGACGCCGTGCTCGACGGCGGGGATGCGGGCCATCAGCAGCAACAGGACGAGGACGCCGTACCCGGCGAGGAGGCCGCTGAGGTGGGCGCCGGTCGCGAAGAGGGCGTCGAGGCGGGCGGACGGGCGGGCCTGGAAGCCCCAGAGCAGGGTGACGGCTCCGGCTCCGGCGGCGACCGCGTTCCGCAACCGCTCGGGGGCGAGCCGCGGCGCGGGCGCCGGCGGCGCCTCGGCCGGGGGCCGCTCGGACAGCGGAACGGACAGGGGGGTGTAGAGGGGGTGGCTGGCCTCGGTGGTCACGTCGGCACCCTAGGGCGGCCGGTATACGGGAACGGCCGGCTTCGTCCCCCGCCCGGGATCCTTAAGCCGGGCTTGAGCCGAGACTGACCGCGCGTTAACCCGGCCGGCCCTCACAGCGTCCGTGGTCACGGGCGGAGATCAGCGTTCCGTACGGGAAACAGTCGGGATGCCGCCGGGTAACACCGGCCGCGCACCCTGTCCGTCATGAGTACACGGATCGTGGTGATCGGCGGCGGGACGGCGGGCGCCCGGCTCGCCCAGCGCCTGCCCGTCACCCTCCTCGGCGAGGAAGCGCACGCGCCGTACAACCGGGTGCTGCTCGCCGACGTCCTCGCCGGACGGTACGCCCCCGAGGTGATCGCGCTGCCGGAGACCCGGGAGCCGGTACGGCGCGGGGTGCGGGCGGTGCGGATCGACCGCTCGGCGCGGACGGTGGAGTGCGCGGACGGCTCCCTCGTCGGCTACGACCGACTGGTCCTGGCCACCGGCTCCAATCCCGTGCTGCCGCCGCTGCGCGGACTGCGGGGGACGACGCTGCCGACGGGCGTCCACCCCTTCCGCACCCTCGACGACTGTCTGGAGCTGCGCGCCCTGGTCCGCCCCGGAGTGCGGGCCGTGGTCATCGGCGGGGGGCTGCTCGGGGTCTCGGCGGCGCGGGCCCTCGCCGGCTCGGGGGCGGACGTGGTCCTCACCCAGCAGGGCGAACGCCTGATGGAGCGGCAGCTCGACGAACGGGCCTCGGCGCTCCTGAGGGAGCACGTCGAGTCCCTGGGGGTCGAGGTGCACACCGAGTGCCGGGTGAGCGGTCTGCGGCAGCGGGACGGGGCGGTCACGGCCGTCGAACTCGCCGACGGCTTCGTCCTCGACGCCCAGGTCGTGGTCCTGGCCTGCGGGGTCCGACCCCGGGTGGCACTGGCCCGGGAGGCGGGGCTCGACGTCGCGACCGGGATCGTGGTCGACGACGAGTTGCGGACCTCGGACCCGTACGTCCACGCGGTCGGTGACTGCGCGGAGCACGCCGGCCGCGTCTACGGCCTGGCGGGCCCGGCGCTCGAACAGGCGGACGTGCTGGCGGAGGTGCTGCTGGCCGGCACGGCCGGGCGGCCCGGCCCGGGGGCACCGCCCGGAGGGGGGCCGGGCGGTGCCCGCTACACCGGCACCCGCTCCCTCACCCGTCTGACCCTCGGCGGCCCCCTCCCGCTCGACCTGGCCGCCTTCGGCGAGGCCACCGCCCGGCCGGGTGACGACGTCGTCCAGCTCACCGACGCCACGCGCAGCGCCTACCGCAAGGTCGTCGTCCGGGGTGACCGGCTCGTCGGGGGCGTCCTCCTCGGCGACCTGGCCGCGGTCGGCGCGCTCGCCCGGGCCTGGGAGGGCGACGAAGCCCTTCCCGATGCCCCCCTGCTCCACCTGCTCACCCACGACGGAGGCTCCTGACATGAGCGCTGAGATGACCACGCACACCCCGACGATCGTCCTGGTCGGCCACGGAATGGTCGGCCAGCGGTTCCTGGAGTCGCTCGCCGACCGCGGGGTCACCGAGCGGGCCAGGATCGTGGTCCTCTGCGAGGAGCCGCGCCCGGCCTACGACCGCGTGCAGCTGACCTCGTACTTCTCGGGAAAGACGCCGGACGACCTGTCGGTGGTCGAGGCCGGCTTCATGGAGCGGCACGGCATCGAACTGCACGTGGACGATCCGGCGGTGTCCGTGGACCGGGAGGGCAGGACGGTCACGGCCCGCTCGGGGAAGGCCTTCGGGTACGACGCGCTGGTCCTGGCGACCGGCTCGTACCCGTTCGTGCCCCCCGTGCCCGGCAAGGACGCCCGGGGCTGCTTCGTCTACCGCACGATCGAGGACCTGCTGGCGATCGAGGAGTACGCGAAGACGGCGACGACCGGTGCGGTCGTCGGCGGCGGCCTGCTCGGGCTGGAGGCGGCGGGCGCGCTCAAGGGGCTCGGACTGGACACCCACGTCGTGGAGTTCGCGCCGCGGCTGATGCCGGTGCAGGTCGACGAGGGCGGCGGCGCGGCCCTGCTCCGCACGATCGAGCGGATGGGGTTGACCGTCCACACCGGAACGGGCACCCAGGAGGTCGTGACGGCGGACGGTGCCGTGACGGGCATGCGGCTCTCGGACGGTTCGGAACTGGCCACGGACCTGGTGGTGTTCTCGGCCGGTGTGCGGCCCCGGGACCAGCTGGCCCGGGACTGCGGGCTCTCGGTCGGCGAACGGGGCGGCATCGCCGTCGACGAGCAGTGCCGCACGTCGGACCCGGCGGTCTTCGCGATCGGCGAGTGCGCGCTCGCCGCGGACGGCAGGGTGTACGGCCTGGTCGCACCGGGCTACGAGATGGCGCAGACGGCGGCGGCGACGATCGCCGACGCGGCGGCCGCGGACGGCTTCACGGGCGCCGACACCTCGACCAAGCTGAAGTTGCTCGGTGTGGACGTGGCCTCGTTCGGCGACGCGCACGGCACGACCGAGGGCTGCCTCGACGTCGTGTACGCGGACTCCCGTGCGGGCGTCTACAAGAAGCTGGTGGTCTCCGCCGACGGGGTGCTGTTGGGCGGCGTCCTGGTCGGCGACGCCGAGCAGTACGGGGTGCTGCGCCCGCTCACCGGAACGGTGCCGCCGGTCTCCCCCGAACAGCTGGTGCTGCCGGCGGGGGCGGGCGCTCCGGTCGCGCTCGGCCCGTCCGCCCTGCCGGACGACGCGGTGATCTGTTCCTGCCACAACGTCACCAAGCACGCGATCGGTCAGTGCGCCTCGTTGGCCGAGGTGAAGAGGTGCACCAAGGCCGGAACGGGTTGCGGCAGTTGTGTGAAGACGATCGAGAAGCTGCTGCCGGCCGCCGCTGACCAGGGGCTCTGCGGTTGCTTCGGGTACACCCGGAGCGAGCTGTACGAGATCGCGCGCACCCTGCGGGTGACCTCCTTCGCCGCGCTGCTCGACACGCACGGGCGCCAGGAGGCACGGGGCGGCGAGGGCTGCGAGGTCTGCAAGCCGACCGTCGGCTCGATCCTCGCCTCGCTCAACAACGGCTACATCCTGGACGGCGAGCAGGCCTCCCTCCAGGACACCAACGACCACTTCCTCGCCAACCTGCAGCGCAACGGGTCCTATTCGGTGGTGCCGCGCATCCCCGGTGGCGAGATCACCCCGGACAAGCTGATCGTGATCGGCGAGGTGGCCCGGGACTTCGGGCTCTACACCAAGATCACCGGAGGTCAGCGGATCGACCTCTTCGGCGCCCGGGTGGACCAACTGCCCTCGATCTGGACCCGCCTGGTGGACGCCGGCTTCGAGTCGGGGCACGCCTACGGCAAGGCGCTGCGCACGGTGAAGTCCTGCGTCGGGCAGACCTGGTGTCGCTACGGCGTCCAGGACTCGGTGAAGATGGCGATCCGGCTGGAGCTGCGCTACCGGGGCCTGCGCGCCCCGCACAAGCTGAAGTCAGCGGTTTCGGGCTGTGCCCGCGAATGCGCGGAGGCCCAGTCGAAGGACTTCGGGATCATCGCGACGGCGAACGGCTGGAACCTGTACGTCGGCGGGAACGGGGGCGCGGTCCCGCGCCACGCGGACCTGCTCGCCCAGGACCTTTCGGACGCCGAACTGGTGCGGCTGATCGACCGGTTCTTGATGTTCTACATCCGGACGGCGGACCGCCTTGAGCGGACGTCGACGTGGTTGGAACGCCTGGAGGGCGGGCTCGACCACCTCAAGGACGTGGTGGTGCACGATTCGCTCGGCCTCTGCGAGGAGTTGGAGGCCCTGATGGCCGCACACGTCGCGGACTACCGGGACGAATGGGCGCAGACGCTCGACGACCCGGAGCGGCTGCGGCGCTTCGTCTCCTTCGTGAACGCCCCGGAAACCCCGGACCCGTCGGTCCGGTTCGTCCCGGAGCGCGACCAGATCAAGCCGGACCTCACGTTCCTCACCCTGGAAGGGGCCACGTCCCGATGACGACGCTCGAACTGTCCCCGGCCCCCGATTCCTGGATGACGGTCTGCGAGGAGGCCCGGCTGACCCCGGGCCGGGGCCTGGCCGCACTGCTGCCGGACGGCCGCCAGGCCGCGGTCTTCCGGGACCGGGCGGGCCGGACGTACGCGATCGACAACCGCGATCCGTTCACCGGAGCGCAGGTGCTCTCGCGGGGGCTGCTCGGCTCGGCGGGCGGGCGCCCGTTCGTGGCCTCGCCGCTCCTGAAGCAGCGCTTCGACCTGGAAACGGGCCGGTGCCTGGACGACGACGGGGTCACGGTGGCGGTGTACCCGGTCCGCACGAGGTGAGC
>NZ_JBHYMK010000078.1:0-29427 GCF_042743065.1 Streptomyces sp. NPDC058872 | reverse complement strand
TGGCCATCGCCCCACACTGGCGCACAGCCTCGATCAACCCACCGACCAAGGTCCCCCGAAGCTGGGACTCAACCCCTTAAGTCACTGGTATTGGGCCTAAATGCCAGTCGGAAGTGTGGAGCAGTCTCATGCCTTCGTGCACCCTTCTGGGAAGCGAGGCGTAGGAGGGCACCGGTGGTGCCTTATGAGCCCGGGACTGTACACCAAATTCCCTGGAGTAAAACTGGGAGTCCCGAGTGACTGCTGGCCTCCGGGCACGGACGAACGCATGACCGCTCTCGAGGGGCGCATGCAGCAGCCGTCAGGGGGCGGTCCGGCGGGCACTCGCGCAACACGCTACTGCCCAAGTACGCCCTTCCGGCGTGGATTTGACACGCAGTCGACTCGCCTGGAACGTTCTGTGCGGGCTCGGTGCGGCCCGGACGTGGCCCAGCCGGCGGCCGCGCCCGCAGTCGCCGAGCCCCATCTGGTCGCGCCTGTGCGCGACCTATCGGTCTTTACTTGTCCCTGGAATGAAACTGGTATATACGAGGGGCTGCTAGCATGCGGGCATGGATGAGCATCTGGTCGCACTCGAGAAGCGCATGCAGCAGCTGCAAGAGGCGCTCCGGCAGGCGCTCACACAACACGACACCGCCCAAGTGAACTCCCTGGGCGAGGAGCTGACACGCACTCGACACGCGTGGAACGTTCTGTGCGGGATCACTGAGGTCCCGGACACGGCCCAGCCGGAGGTGCAGCCAGGGGCCCGGCCTGAGCCCGCGCCGGCAGTCGTCGAGCCCAACCAGGACGTGCCCGTACGCGACCAGGTCCACCAGGCGCTCGCCCTGCTCACCGTCCCCGCCTCGCCCAAACTGCTCAGCCAGGTCCACCAGGCTTTCTTCTCCACCCCGCTGAACACGGCACGCATGACCACCCTGCGCCGCGACGAGGAACGCTCCTTCCGCTCCGCCCCTTACGGCCGCGCCTACTACATCTGCCCCGCGCTGACCTCCGACCTGCTCTCACCAGCCCGCGCGCTGCTCGCCCTGAGCACCTGGCCACTGGAGCAGCGCCTGGTGGGACCGCTCACCCAGCGCGTCCACTTCCTCACCTCGGCCCTACGGCTCGCGGACGCCGCCGAACACCTCGCCGGCGAGGCCGGAATGCCACAGCCGGTCCAGCAGCTGCTGCTGCACTACAGCCGCAACATCCACGGCGACGCCCCCCGGGGCCCGCTCGACCTGGACGCGCTGCGCCGGGCCGCCGCAGCGGAACTGGAGATCCACGCCGACGACGACGCCGACACCCGCGCCGAAGCAGCCCAGCGCGCACGTCAGCAACTCGGCGACGCGCAGCAGATATTCGGCAACATCCTGCGCAACACCGCCCGCCTGCGCCGTACTTCGTAAACCCGCCTCTGCAACCAGCACGGCTGTGCCCTGTCCCGCCAAGGAAAACAGTGAGCTCGCTCGACGAACGACTGGGCGTATTACGCGGAATCGCTGCGCCCATCCCGCACAATGCACGCACCCTGGCAGCCTTGACCGCCAATCCGAGCTGCGAGCGCCGCTCCCTGCTGGATGCGGCCGGTATCGACAAAGACGCCCTCGCCGCCCATCTGGGCCTCCCGCGGCCGCTGAGAAAATCCCAGCTCGCCCTCGACTACGGCCTCGCCTTCGAACGCAAGGTCACCGCCCAGGCCGGAGCCCCCCTGGTACCGCTGCTCCGCCAAGCCCTGGGCCTGAGCGTGCCGGAGGTGTCCTACGAGGACGTCAACAGCGTCGGCAGCGATGACGACAAGTCCCCTCTGCGGCTGCGCCGCATCCACACCCGCTCCCGCATCCGCAGAGCAGCACATGGCAGGCCGGACCCCCGCACCCTGCTCGACCACCCCGTACTACGTCTGACCGTCGCCGGCCACCAGGCCTACCTCGAACCCGACGTCATCGCCTTCCAGCGCGAGGGCGTCTTCTATGTCGTAGAGATCAAATCCTTCCCCGTCATCCACGGACAGCCCGACCCCCTCAAGGCCACCGCAGCGCTGACCCAGGCCGCCGCCTACGTCCTGGCCCTGCGGGAACTCCTCGCCGAGGACGGTCTCCCACCAGAGCGCGTCTCCGACACCGTGGTCCTGGTCAACCCGCGCAACTTCACCCGCCACCCCACCGCCACGCCCTTCAGCGCCCACAAGCAGATCAAGAACCTGAGCCGCCACCTCGACAGACTGCGGCGCCTGCCCGAACTGCTGGACAAAGTTCCCCCCGACACCACCTTCGACCTGGCGCCCGGCCCCGACCAGAAACCGACCCGGCCCCGCGGTGAACTCGTTGCCGCGCTCGCCACCGTGCGGCCCAACTACACCCCCGGCTGCCGCCACCACTGCGACCTGGCCTTCCACTGCCGCACCGAAGCCCGCAACCAGGGCAAGACCGCCGCCCTGGGCACCGCAGTCCGCGACGACCTCGCGGGAATCGACACCATCGCCACGGCCCTGGCCCTCACCGACGGGCACCTGCACCCCTCACGGAGCCAGAAAGACCTCACCCAGGCCCTGCGCCACGCACAGCGCATCCACGCAGACCTCCAGACGGACACCGCATGATCCGCCTCACCTCACTCCTGCGCATGCGCGCCGCCCACACCGGCAACGCCCAACGCGCCAGCCAACTGCGCCACCTCCACCTCAGCGACCAGCCACTGATGCTGCTGGCACTGAAACAGACCGGACCCGCCGCACGACCGCTGGCCGTCATGCTGGGCACCGACCCCCGCCGCCCCCAACTCCTGCTCACCCCGCCCTCAGGCAGCACCACTCCCATGCTCGCTTCCCTGGCAGACGCCGTCACCGCCCACATCGACGCCTGCCAGCGGCACAGCGAACACCTGCCCGCCACCTCCAGCAAGCCGGCCCGACGCCGCTACACCGACGCCCCCCAGATCCTCGTCCCCAACCCCCAGACCGTGCAGCACCTGAAAGACCTCGGAGCCGACCTGCGGTTCCGCACCGCCGACGACCAGGCTCCCGGCTCCCGGGCCGTCCAGCGCCTGGGCCACTGGCTCACCTATCTCACCGACCGCGCCGACCTGGCCGGCTCAGCCGCCCTCATCCCCATGACCAGCTTCCTCTCCATGCACTGGATCAGCGGCCAAAGCCCCCTCGAGGACGAGGACCTGGCCACCCTGCTGGCCTGGATCGACCCGCCCCGCCACACCGCCTCCGGACGCGACGCCGCACTGGCAGCAGAAGACCCGGCCACCCACCGCCCGGCGGGACCAGCCACCGACGCCGCCTTCGACAACGACCACCTGGCGCCCCTGTTCGACGCCTACGCCCGCGCCCGGCGACAAGCCCTGGCCCAGGAGCAGACCCGCACCCTGCAAGAACTCGACCGCCTGCTGGCCACCTACCTGCAGCCCACATGGGACCTCATGTGGCAGGCCTACGCACTCCTGCAGGCCCTCCCCGAAGCCAAGGGCACCGCACGCCGCTGGGACCACGAACGCACCGCATTCACCGACGAATGCCTGCACCTGGCCCAGGACGGACGCCCCCGGCCGGCCCGCGACCAAGCCGTCGCCGCCGCCGTCCGCCTGGCTGACATGGAACACGCAGCAGCCGCCTTCGCCGCCGAACGCACCGCCGACGACCCCTTCGCACGAGCCGAACTGCGCACCACCGGCGAAGCCTTCGGCGGCACCGTCACCGCGATCGACTCCAAGCACACCCTGCGCGGGCCCACCGGACGGCCACAATGGCGGCCGCGGTTCACCGTGTCCACCTCCGACCCCCTGCGCATGGAACCCGGCCGGTTCCTGGCCTGCCACGCCTACCGCAAGGCCGGCTACAAGATCTGCGAGATCACTCCCGCCGACGGCGACACCCTCGTCGAACTCGAGATCACCGCAGGCATGGGCCACGCCGACCGTCCCACCTACGACGTCCTGCCCGAAGACGGTGCCTTCCTCGTGTTCACCATCGCACCGGATTCCTACCGGATGCCGGAATTTCCCTCACGAGAACAGACCCCCTGGACCCATGGCGGGCCTCCTGCCGACCATCCGGACGACAGCGATGAGGACACGGGCGAGGGCGACGGCGAGGAAGAACAGTGACACCTCCCCACCAGCCCTCGCCGCAGCAGCAGATGGATACGGCCGCCCGCGCCATCCTGGAGCAGCTGCCCACGCTCACCCACCGCGGAATCGTCGTGCACTCCCCGCCCGGCGCCGGCAAATCCACCCTGGTCGCCCGAGCCGCCGACGCCCTCGCGCAGTCCAGCGCCCCCTGCCCCGTCATCGCCCAGACCAACAGCCAGGTCGACCAACTCGTGCGGCGATTCGCCCGGCACCACCCGCATCTGCGCACCGCCCGGCTCACCGCAACGGAACACTCAGTCCCGCACGATCTGCAGGCACATCCCGGCATCCGTATCGGCACCCGCATCGAAGCCCTCGAGAAGACGGCCGACGTCATCGTGGGAACCGCCATGAAATGGGCCACGGTCACCGACCGCCGATGGCCGTGGGCGATCATCGACGAGGCCTACCAGATGCGTTCCGACATGCTTTTGTGGACCGCCGGCCTCTTTGACCGGGCCCTCTTCGTCGGAGATCCCGGCCAACTCGACCCCTTCTCCGCGGTCGAAACCGACCGCTTCCACGGCCTGCCCCATGACCCCATGAACAGCGCGGTCGCCGTCCTGCTCGCCAACAACCCCGACCTGCCCGTCCACTTTCTGCCCGTGTCCTGGCGCCTGCCGCCCTCAGCCGTCCCTCTGATCAGCGACGCCTTCTACCCCTTCACGCCCTTCCACGCCGGAAGCCGTGAAGCCGACCGCACCCTCACGTTCTCCATCCGCGGCATGCGTACCCCTACCGACGAGGTCATCGAACACGCCGCCCGAACCGGATGGGCTCTGTTCGAACTACCAGCCCGCATCACCGGCCAGCACGACATCGAAGCCTTCCAGGCCGTCCTCGGCATCGCCGAGCGGCTGCTGGCCCGGGGCGCCATCACCACCTGCGAGGAAAACCCCGAAGGCCACGTCCTGCAGCCGGGGGACATCGCTATCGGCACCGCCCATCGCAGCCAGGCCCACCACATCCGTGCGCTCCTGGCCCGCCAGTACCCCCCACTCCACAGCGTCACCGTTGACACCGCCAACCGACTCCAAGGCTGCGAATTCCGCGTCACCATCGTCCTGCACCCCCTCTCCGGCCGCGGCGACGCCTCCGCCTTCCACCTGGAAGCCGGCCGCCTGTGCGTCCTCACCTCACGACACCGCCACGCCTGCATCATCGTGGCCCGCGCCGGCATCGCCGAACTCCTCGACGCCCACCCCTCCAACGACCCCGCACACCCCGGAGCCGCCTCCAAGGTCGCCGACGGCTGGGAGGCCAACCACGCAGTCCTCGCCCACCTGACCCAGCACACCATCTCCGCTCAGGCACAGCCCCGTCGCCGGCGCGGATGAGGAGGTCGCCGCATGCCTGCCACATGAAGGCGGGTTGATGGGAGCGTCGTCGCTGGGGTGCCCTCAGTCCTCGTCGTCGAAGGTGTCGTCGACTGACTCGTGGTGGACGTTGACGCCGGCTCGGCAGCGCGCGGCGCCGATCGTGTCGTGCAGCCGGGCGAACAGGTCGGGCCGGATGAGTAGATCAGCTCCCGCGACCGCGGGCAGGAGTGGTTCGTAGTTTCCGTCGTGGACGAGGTGGCCGTGCCACTGGCGGCAGATCAGTGCCTCACCGGTGGCGTCGCTGAGGCTGAACCCGCAGATTCCCTCTGTGGGTTCAAGGCCGAGTGCGGCCACGACGCTGGCTGCGGGTGCGAGTACGTAGAGGGGCAGGCCGAGGCCGCTCAGGGTGCGAGGGCGAGGCGTATCGATCAGGCCAGAGGCTCCAGCGTCAGTGAGGGCCGTCAAGGCCTGGTCTGCGGCACTGATGTGCTCGGCTGCTGACTCGGTTGTAAGGCCGAGTCCCAGGCGCCGCCACGGGCTGGTCCACAGCTTCCAGGGGGCCTGGGAGGCGGGTAGTGTGCCGGGCGGCGGGTCGTCGTCGAGGGCCTCCAGGCCGACGGCGATCTGCAGTTGGCGGGCGGGCTGATCCGGGTATCGGCGTGCAGGAGTGCGCTGCCGCTCGAACAAGCCGATCTGCACCCAGCCCTCGTGTGGACCTTCATCCACGCGAGCAAAGGCCATGGCGTTTCCCGGCAGGGACCGCAGGCCCGCGACCGAAGCGAAGCCGGAAGGCGGCCAGGGCTTGTCCGCTTGATGGCTCTCACTGAACCACGGTGCTGGATCAAGCGACCATGCCAGGGCCTTGGGACGAGTCAGAGGGCGGGGAATGCGGGCGAGTTCGGCACGCAGGGCCGCGCGGGGGTCATCGCGCAGTCGCGCGGCCGCGCCGCGTTCGAAGTTCTGGGCGTTGCCGAGATGTCCCACTTGGGCAAGCGCGGCACGCAGGCCGGCGGCAGCGCGTTGCAGGGCGTCTTCGGCGGCGGCCTGGTCGGCGAGATAGGCGTCGGGAAGCTGGCTGCGGCGTCCATTGGTCAGAAGGTCCAGCTGCATGCTCATGAGCGTCTCGACGTCGGGAAGAGCATCGATCACGAGATCGATGACGGTCTCGCGGAGCCCGGCCGGACTGCCGGCGGCGTTTAGGCGGTCGCCCAGGTAGTGGTCGACGAGGTGGGTTGCGAACTCCCGAGGGTTGTTCATGCGCTGTCCTCGCTGGGGGAGAGGGCGGCGGCGATGGCGCGTGCGAGTGTCGGATGGGCTGCCGTTGCCGCGGGGGCGGGCGCCTGGTGGCCAGCGCGGGCCAGGATGGCGGACGCATCCGCACGGACGGACAGCACGTCACTGCCGCACAGCGTGACGAGCTGTGCGAGAAGGGCGGCATCCAGAGGCCCGTCGGGCAGGTGTCCTTGTAGGACGGTCAGGAGCCAGGTCAGGGGGCCAGCTCCGAGGTCGAAGGAGAGGACGCGCGCCAGAGCTGCCTGCGCCTGGCCGGAACGGCTGGCCAGCAGAACCGTCGCTGTGATCAGGGCGCGGCGCTTGTCGCCGCGTTCAGGCAGGGCAATCGTGGCCAACGCAAGTTCGCACAGTGCGGTGTCGATGTCGTGCTGGGTCGCCTGTTCCGGCACCGGGTGGTACGCACCCTGACTGAGACGGGCACGGCCCGGCAGACGGTGGGCGATGACGCCATACGCCGCATCCCAGCAGGCGAAAGCGCTGACAGCCGGGGGTGAAGCGAGCGGGGGCTGAACAGCGAACGCCGAGACCAGGGCCAGGCTGACACCGATAGTGCGGCTGTAGGACGCCTCGGCGACGGCGTGGGCCACCTGGTCTGCGAGGTTGCGGGCTGCGGTGGCCGGGTCCGCGGAGTGCGCCTGCTGCCACAGATCCAGCCGGTCATTGCCGCCGAAGGAACGCCATCCGCCGCCGCCTCGCATCTTGGTGTAGGCGAGCATGCCCGCCGTGGCGGCGAGTGGGCCGTAGACACCAGGATCGCTGTCCTGGCGCAAGCGGAGCCCCAAGGCGAGGTCGGCCAGCAGCTCAAGAGGATTGGAGGCGTTCATCTCGTCGGCGATCCGGTGCAGGAACTGGGCGGCTGCGTCTGCTCCCTGACCGTCGATGACCTCCAAGAGCCGCCACCCGACCGCATTGGCCAGGGCGTCCCTCGACCACCGCGGGCCCGAGGGGGCATCGTATGCCTTGCTGCTGCGGTCACGGACCGCAGCAAGCGCGCCAGCAGCACCTACGGGCAGCGTCGGGCGCTGCTGGGCGTGCAGATACGCGTCTGTGGTGGGGCGCTTCTCGGGGCCGAACCAGTCACGTGAGGTGTTGTCGGGCACGGGGCGGGGCGCCCAGGGCAAGCCGCCCTCACCGCCACAACGCTGTGCTGCTGTGCGCAGCGCAGAAGTGGGCTCGTCTCCGGCAGCCTGCGATGCGGCGATCAGTGTCTGGTCGTCGTAGGTGGAGGTGATCGCATTGGCCAGCACCGGCAGGAGACGCGATGCGCGGGCCGCGTCGTCGCCGGGCAGGTCAGCGAGCCTGGTAAGCAGAGCAACGTCCTGCTGGATGCTGCGGCCATCGGGGCCAGCGGCGATGCGGAGCGCGGCCAGGACGACGGGGTCGGCCGTGTCAGCCTGCGTGGCCAGCAGCTGCCGGTGGGCCGCGCCCACCCGGCCATCGGGCAGCCCGGGCTCAGCCAGCAGCACCTGGGCGCCCAACTGCGCGGCACCCCGCGGATCCAGGCGCGCAAGGGAACGCCACCACTCCTGCGGCGTTCCCGCCGTGCCCCGCCCGTCGGTGCAGTCCGCGACGAGATAGACAAGAGGCTGCGTACGCGCCAGACGCACCTGCGCCTGGACGGGATCGGCCTGCAGGAGCTGAGGCAGCGGATCCAGCAACTCCTCGATGGTGATGTCCTTGTGACCGCCATAGGCCCCCACGTAGCGGGCGGCACGCTCCCAGCACCGCTTCGCCTCGTGCAGGTCGCCGCAGGCGAGACTCACGCGGGCCATCTCAAGCTCGAAGTCGGCGTCCTCCGCATACAGCGCACGACGCTCGGCTTGCGCTCCGCGCAACGTGCGCATGAGCTCGTGCACGACATCGGCCCCTGCCTGGCCGACGCTCCCGACGAGCAGGGACACCAGCTCCGTGGTGATCAGCGGGCCGGTTCCGGCCATGCCCATGAGAGAGGTGGTGGTGCCCTCGCTGACGGCTTGCAGGAAGGCGATGCCCACAGCGACATCATCGCCACGCAGCAGGGCGACGGCGTCGTGCAACACCTGCCGCACCTGCCGGTGGATGTCCGCAAGATCGCAAGCCCGGGGGCTGCCCGTGAACGCGTGTGCATGCTGGGCCAGTTGTTCGAGCGCCACACGCACGGTCACGGACGCGGTTTCGGCTGTGAGGATGCCCGCCTCGACGTCGCGGTGCAGGCCTACCGTGGCCAGGGTGAAGCGCAGCCAGGCACGGTAGAAGCCATCGCCGTCCAGGAGGGGGAGCAGTCGGGCGGACGCCTGCGGATCGGCAGCATGGGCCACGGCCAGCAGTGTCAGCCACCTGTTCACCGGGCCGGACAGGCCGCTGGCACGGTAGGTCAGTACATCCTGTGTTGCTTCCGCGAGAACCGCGGCGATGTCCCCGGAAAAGATCTCCTCGGCAAGGTCCGACACTGCCACGCCATGGCGGAGCAGGCGCCGCGGGTCGCACGGCCCGCTGGCCCAGGCCGCGGTGGCCAGCGCGCGGGCAGACGGCAGCGCGCCGCCCGCCGTGCCATGGGCGTCCGCCAGGTGCAGCAAAAGGGCCGCGCGCCGGTCGGGTTGCTCGATGAGCTCCACGCTCTCGAGCAACGGGTCTGGACCCAGACAGTCCAACAGCACACCCAGCGCATCCTCAGGCGACGTCAGAGCCTCCTGGCCGAGGAACCGGGCCACCCGCTGCGCGAGCGTACGCGGGACCTGCCCGAGCTCGACATTGTCCGCAGCCCGGGCCGGCAACCGGATCCGTCCGCGCAACTCCGCCAGGAACACCGACTCATCGCTCTCGGAACCGTAGTGGACACGCTCCTTGCGTGCCTCGTCCCAGGCCGTCAGGTACGCCTCCCACGGGGCGGCACAGCCAGCCCGGTCGACCGCCGCACACAGCTGCAGGCCCCACCGCGCCGCCATCGTGGTCACACCCTCGTACATCAGGCTTGCCGCCACGCGGTCGGCTCCCACCAGCGCCACCAGCACATCCGCATACGGCACCAGGGAACCCGGCAGGCCTTCGTCCTCATACGTCGCCCGCGCCCGGCTCAGTTCGACGCAGCGCACCAGTGTGGGCCAGTCGTTACGGACCGCCGCACGCCGCGCGGCAACGGTCAGAGTGTGGACGATGGCCTGAGGAGGCTGCAGCCCGGCAATCGCACGGGAGAGGAAATCGGGTTCGATCAGCAGAGCGAGTTCGTCATCGCGCCCCAGAGCGGCCAGCAGTTCGGGCAGGTGCCGGAACGCGCGGGGATCGGTAAAGAAGCCCCGCTGGGACAACCAGTCGGCGGCCTGGGACCGGACCTGATCGACCCACCTGTCGTCGCCGTCGACCCGGCGGACGAAGCGGCTGAAGCTCTCATGATGGATCTTCAGTCCGCCGATGCCCGGCTGCTGCGCGACGATCGGTGCCACGCTGTTCAGCGCGGCACCGAGTTGCATTCCGGGCAGCGGGAAAATCTCCTCGAGCTCCGACGCACTCACAGCGAAGTCGCAGACCGCGAGCATGCTGACAGCAGAACGCTGCCCGGGGGTCAGACCGGCCAGCAGATAGGCGTAGTACTCGTCGAGGTCGTGCGCCGACGACGGCACCGTCCCCAACCTCTCCAGAGGATCGCCAGCACCATCCGGCGCCGGCGCCGCTCCCAGGCCCGGGGCAGGACCAACGGCCTGCCGGCACAAATACGTGGCGTACAGGGCGTTGCCTCGAGAGCGCTCCTCGATCAGTGCGACCGCGGCCTCCGCCCGCGCAGCGGGATCGAGCCCCTCACCGGCAGAGGAGGACTCCAGGGCCGTCAACACGCCCAGGCGGTCCGCCAGAGCATGCAGTTCGGCGCGATTGAGCGGGGCAACGGTGAGACGGGAGGCACCGGCGTCGACGGCCTCGAGGTGAGGGCCGGGCTGACTGGCCAGGACGAGCACGACACCGGGCGGCAGTTCCAGGGCGGAGAGGTCCGCGACCAGAGAGGCCGCCGGGTCCACCCGCGGACGAAAGGCGCTGCCGGTGGTGGATCCAAGAACCCGGCTGACATGGTCGATACCGTCCACGATCAGCGCGATCGGCCGGTCCGGTGCCAGGCCGCGCGCGGCAGTGACCGCGGCCGTGAGCGTCTCCGGCGTGGCCGCGTAGCGCGGCCTGACCTGCGCCAGCGCCTCCGGCACGGCAGTCCCCAGCTGCTTCAGCAGGCTGCCGATCACGACCTCAGTCAGCACACGCTGCTGACGGTCGATATCCGCAGCGCCGAGCCAGCAGTGATGCCGCACCGCCAGCCAGGATTCCCGCAGCGCATCCCCGAGCTGCTCGCACAACCACGACTTGCCGATGCCGGGAGCACCGGTGACCACCACGACACCCCCCTGCTGAGCAGCGTCCTTCACGGCCGCGACCACGCCCGTGAGCACCGTAGGACGTCTCACCTCGGTGGCACGGTCCACGGGGTGCCCCTCACGGACCGCTCCGAAGTCGACTTCCAGACTCAGACGAGGAATCAGGTCCTCGACCATCACGGTCCCCGCCCGGCTGCGCGCCGCTTTGGCCGCCTCGATCAGGGCCAGCGCCACCTCCTCGGGCGTGCGGTGCCGGTTCGGCGGCCGTCCGGCACCGAGTTCTTCGGTGATGCGGTGCAGCAAGGCCGCCTCGGCTGGCCCGGGCTCGCGAATGTTGAGCGAACACGCCGGAAGATCCGTGTCGACGACCAGGGATGCGCAAGCGCGGTTGAGCAGGTCATCACTGACCTGGGCGAGCATCTCCTTCCACGGCGCGTGTGCACGCAGCGCAGCGGCGTCGAAACGGAACCGTTTGCTGTTCAAGCCGTGCAGTGCAGGCCCGGGATCAGTGCTCGCGTGGACCGGGCGCAGCACCCGGGTCAGCTCGGGATCCTCCGGCTCCATGTCGCGCACCACGAGGCGATGCGAGGCACCCGGATCCGAGGTGAAGTCGTGGTCCATGGAGGAGAAGAGCAGATCCAGGCGTAGGCCTCGCTTGTCCTTCGTGAAACTCTCCAGCGACAACGCGCGGTCATGATCCGTGTGCTTGATCTGCAGCCGCTCGCGGCTGCCGGTGCCCCACTCGCACGTGATGTCATCAAATCGGTCCCCGGTGAACATCTTCGTGTCGACCAGCAGGGAATTCGCACGTCCCACCGCCAGGTCCACCAGCCGCAGCGCGGTGAGCAGGTCCTGGTAAGCGTAGCCAAGGTGTGTCGGGCGTAGCCCCATGCTCACCTCCAGCGTGCCCTGCTCACTTGGCACCCCCCCCGTGGTGCGCTTCACGGTCACCCTAACCTCCCCGACGTACCGGGACGGAACGGAAACCCAAGGGGAGATCATGTGTGCAAGATCCAGCTGCTCCGGGAACACCTTGCAGGTTGGGCACCAGCAGCGGCTCTCGCACGCGAGATCGACGGCGACGGCGGCCGCACTCACCTGGTCGTCGACGGTTTCGCGTACCAGACAGGGGATGTCAGGCGTCGACGTTGATGCCGTAGTCGGTGGCCAGGCCCGCGAGGCCGGTGTTGTAGCCCTGCCCGACAGCGCGGGCCTTCCATCCGGTTGTGTGGCGGTAGAGCTCCACCGCGACGGTGACGGTCTCGCCTGATGAGAACGGCCCCGGAGCGAAAGCCAGTTGGGTGTTGGAAGACTGGGTGATGTCTGCGTGCCACTGGGTGTGCTGGTCGAAGACTGCGGCGGGCTGGGCCTCGATGTCGATGCTGACGATGACGGCGATGGAGGTGATGTCGTCGGGGATGAGGTTCAGATCGGCGGTGACGGTGTCTCCTCCGACGCTGACCCCGTCGTGACTGGGGTGGTTGTAGAAGACGAGGTCGTGGTCGTCGCGTACCTTGCCGTTGCGGGTGAGGAGTACAGCGGAGACATCGACGGGCGCGCCGGTGCAGGTGATGCGGACCGTCGTCGGTTCCGTGGCCACGGCCGTGTTAGCCCCCTTGGCCAGCAACTGCCCAGAAGCGTTTTCCCCGTTGCTGGCCGGGACGGCGGGGGAGGGGGGTGCGATCGGCGGCAGGCTGGTACCAGTAAGAGCCGCGATGACATGCTGGAGGATGGGCCAGCCTTCGGTTTCCTTGCCAGGCCACGGCCAGGTCAGCCGCTGGGCGCCGAACTCCTTGGCGGTCGGCGGCCGCCCGAGTGCTTCCTGTAGTTGGAGGTGGCGCAGGCTTTCGGTGGCCAGGCGGCTGAGCTGCCACTGCCGTTGGGTTTCTTCCGGGTTGTTCACCCAGGTGTCGTGGTCGACGGGCTTGCCGCCCAGCTCCTGGTACACCCGGCGGGCGAAGTCGTAGCCGTCCTCAGTCAGTAGGCGGGTAGGCCGCTCCTGTTGGGATGGCGTCGGCTCGCCGATGGCCGTGTACAGCGCCCCCAGGTCGCCGCCCGTCCAGTGGTTGGCTGCTGTGATCGCGAACCGGGCGAACTGGGGCAGCGTGGGGGGACGCCCCTTGGCGGCGACGAAGCGGTGATGCTGGTGGGCGACCTCCTCCAACTCGGAGCGCCAGCGGCCCTCCACGAAGGCACCGAGATACTGCTCGGCCCAGGCCCGCCGGTGTCGTGTGATGACGTCCCGTACCCGCTCGAAGCCGTCCCGACGGGCGCCGTGACTCATGCTGGAGGTGAACGTCATCTGCCCGTACGGGGTCTCGACCGTACTGTCCTCGCTGTCCGTGACCTCCTCCTCCGGCCCGAGAAGTTGTTCGGCGGCTTGCAGTTCGCGGAAGAAGGCGGTGTCGACCGGGCATCCGGCCGCGCGCAGGGCGGCCAGCGGCCTGCTGTAGTAGCGGTCGACGCGGTCCAAGGTGGTGCGGGAGTAGGGGCCTTCGCACACGAACCAGGCGGTCAGGCCCACGCCGTGCCAGAACTCGGCCGCGGGACCGAGGGCTTCGGCCATGGTCTGGTGCGGGCGCGGGTTGCTGACGATGCTGCCGGGATACCGCGCAAGCGTCACCGTCTCCCACAGCCGCCCCACCCGTTCCAGGACATCGGCGGGCAGACGCTGCCGGTACAACTGAGGGGTGTACCCCTGCTCGGTCCGGTTCAGGCTCATCAGATCCTGATCGACCAGCCCCCACAACGACGGCATTCCCCGTGACTGGCCGGCATGCGCCTGGTCGAAGTCCGCCCACCAGCCGCGCAGGGCCGCAGCCCGCTCCTCCACCGGAGACAGAGAACTGCCGCCGCCGAGGAAGGCCGCGAGCATCGCATGGACCTCGTCCTCGGCGATGCCCGCCTCGGCCGCCATACCGGCCGTCTGCGTGGCCATGCCGACGTACAGACGTGGCTCGGGCAGAGCGGTGATGATCTCCTCATCCGGGTGCGGGGGAGCCTGAAGGTAATCCAGCACAGCCAGCCAGTCACCCCCGAAGTACGCGGAGACGACCGGCTGCAGCTCTTTGGTGAGCACCCGGCGCGCCAGGGCTGTTCCCGTCCTGGCCTTCTTGGCGAAACCAGCCATCAGCCCTTGCAACCGCTGGATCCGGTGATGTGCGGCAAGCTGCACGAGGTCGGCGGCGGCAAGGGTGTCCAGCAAACGAAGGCGGGCCTGCTGCTGTCCCGCACGGTCCAGCTGGTGCCAGCCGCCGCCGAAGCGGAAGGCTTCCAGCGCGCTCGCGTCGATGCCCAGCAGCCGGTAACGCTCCTCGATGAGTGTCCAGAACCGCTGCTGTTCTGTGCGAGGGAAGATCTCTCCTGCCGCCCGCAGCCGGATGGGCTGAAGCAGTGTCTCGAACAGCGGCACCAGCAGCGCCCACAGCAGCACCGTGTCCCAGTCCTCCACAGCGGTGAGGCGGGCGGTGTCATCGGCGGCCAGCGTCAGAGCGTGGCCAGGGCGTTCCCGCAGCAGATACGGCAGATTGACTGCCCCTGCCTTCACCGAGAGTTTCTGCGGCAGGTACCACGCGCCGAGCCGCTGCTGCTCCTGGACCCCGAAGGCGTTGGCGCAGAAGACTTCCTCTTCCCGGGTGAGGGCCGTCACCTTGGCGGTGTCCGGCGTGTGGCGTCCTCGGCCGGGGACGACGGTGGCCACCGGCCGTCCGGCGAGCCCTGTGGCCAGCAGTCTGGCCGCCAGGGCGTCGATGTCGGCGAACCGTTGCTGCTGCCCGGCCGCCCGCTCCAGGGCGAGCGCCGGCTCGGGACTGCATTCCACGGCCGGCTGCCACCAGCGTGTCGGGTCACTGGCCACCGGTCAGCCTCCGCATGGTTTCGACGAACTGCTCAAACGGCACCGGCGCAGCGGTGTTCTGCGCATAGACGGCGTAGCGCTGGGCCATCAGCTGCATCTCCCGCTCCGTTCTTCGGGCCTCCACCCGGTCCAGCTCGTGCACCACGCGCTGCTCGACGCGTCCGCGCTCGTACAGCACGAACGCGTCCACCCCGCCCAGGCCCCCACCGGCCCCCTCCGCGGCGCCGCCGGGGCCGGGGAGATCCCTTTCCATGGTGGTGGCGTCGATCAGCGGGACATCCAGGAGCACAGCGGGATCCATGTCGTTGTCCGCGCACATGGCCTCCAGATGCTCCTCCAGGCCGAGTTCGGCATGGCAGACCACGTCCATGTATTGCTGGTCGGCAGCCACCGCGGTCTGGCGCAGGACGCGGACACCGCGGCCGACGAACTGGTAGAACTCGCCGAAGCTGCCATAGGGGCGCAGCGGCACGACCACGGTGATGGGCGGGAAGTCGTAGCCCTGGCCGAGCATCCGCAGCTGCACGATGCCCTGCAGATCCCCGGCGTCGGACTCGAAGCGCCGCCGGGTGGAGGCGATCGCGGAGGCGGGCATGCTGTGGTGCAGCGTGGCACTGGGGATCCCGTACTCCTCGGCGATCCGCGCGATCTGTTCAGCATGCGCCTGGCCCATCGCCGCGAACAGCACCCTCGGCTTGACGGGCGCCAGCAGCTTGGCCTGCGCATCCAGACACGCCCGCGTCACGGCCATCACCTGGCGGATCGGCGCCTCGGACTGTGCGGTGATGCGTGCCATCTTCCGCTCGTCGCCCAGTGTGGCCAGCAAAGCATCACGGCCCACGATCTGCTCGCGCCGCCCGTCCGGCCACACCGCTTCATACACCGTCGACGCCACCTCGGGAGCGAACCGGTGCACCCGCAGGTTCTTCGCCGACCCGTCCGCGACGGAGTCCACCAGCCGGTAGCGGTAGACGACATCGGCGTCGATCGGCTTGCCGTCCAAACGCTGGAAGCACGCCGACATCAGCAGGGTGCGCGCACCCTGGAAGTGGGCGAACAGCCGCTGGTAGGAGGCGCTGGCCGCGATGTGCGCCTCGTCGACGACGATGAAGTCGATGTCCTCCGTCTCCAGCTTGGCCAGCAGGTCCCCGTGACTGTCGCCCGTGCCCAGCGCATGGAAGTTGGTGACCAGGATGTCCGCGTCCAGAAGCCGCTCACGGCTGACCTGGCTGATCTGCCCGTCGTCCGCGTCCAGGACGAGCGTGGCCGGCGGACGGGCACCGGGCAGCAGTGGCCCGCCCGCCAGCCCGTACAGGACGTTGCCCGGCATCCCCGGATCGAGGGCCTTGGCGAAGGTGCCGCGGATGACCGAGCCCGGGGTCACCACCAGCGCCCGCCGTCGGCTGAACGACAACGCGGCCGCCACCCCCAGGGCCGTCTTGCCCGACCCCACCGCCATCACCGCAGCCGCATGCCGGCCGCCGGAGGCGTAGTAGTTCGCCAACGCGGCCAATGCCTCGTCCTGGCACGCCCGCAACGGCGCCCGGTCCACCCTGGCCTGTACACCGGCGAAGTACGCCCCGCCTGAGGGCAGTTCGGCACCGCCAGGCGGATCGGCCGCCCGCATCGGATCGCCAGCCATGTCCGGGATCTCGATACGCGGCACCGTAGTCACCAGCGCCGCCAGGAGCGGATCCTGCCTCAGCATCGCCTGCAACTGGGCCACACAGCGCGCCGTGTCCGTACGCACCGCATCGTAGGAGAACCGCAGAACGGTCAGGCCGGCCGCGGCCAGATCGTTCTGTCGCAGCCGGTCGTAGGTGAACGCGGCCCGGTCACTGTGAAAGGCGAACCCGTCGAGCTCGACGGCCAACTGCAGCGCCTCACCCGCGATCAGGTAGTCCAGCCGGTAAGCGCGCTCGTTGACGGTGACCGGGTGCTGACTGCGCACCCGCGCAACGATCGACGCGTCCACGGCCGGCGTGAGCACCCACCGCAAGAACGCCTCCTCCAAGTAGGAGGCAGCCGGGATCAGTCGCTCCAGACCCGCACTCATGACGACCCACCCTGTGCCGCAGCCTCGGCAACCAGCGCCTGAGCTTTCTCCGACAGCCGGGCCGCCACATCCTCGCCCTGCCCGAAACGGGCCAACCGCCGCGCCAGCTCAAGTGCTTCCGCGAAGGCGCCCTCGCGCTCCAGCAGGCCGATCAACCGTGGCACCGAGGACACCCGCACAAACGCCGCCGGAGCATCAGTGGTGTCGAAGGACACCGCGTGCGGGATCGCTTCCATCAACTCCAAGTCCAGCAGGGCGAACACCTCAAGCGCGGCGAGGGCCCCAGGCTCCGCACGACGTGTACTCCACAGCCGATCGACCGCGCTCTGCAGAACAAAGTGGTAGTCCCTGGCCGAGCCCGGAAGCTCCAGCGCCTCCCAGACACGGGCGATCAGCTCAGCGCCGCGCGCGTCGAACGGCACATGCCGGCTGGCCGGTGTCGCAGACGTACTCCCCCCGGCGGTCGGCCACATCGGCGAGCCGTACGACTCGTCCGGACGAACCCCTGCGCCCGGCAGCGCCTCCCGCATGACACCCGGGCTCCCGGCAAAGGCAAGGCCAGGGACAGCCGCCATGCGCTCAAACCACGCCCCCACGTTCCCCCTTCACACAAAGAGGCCTGCACCCGCACCTACAGCGAAGTCGCCCCACCCGCCCCCTGCGGTGCTTCATTGTCGCAGCCACACTCTCTCTGCACCCCGAAAGCGGGTATGTACTCCGCTCTCCGTCACCCGTCCCGGCGGGCTGCTGCCAGCCAAAGAACGGGAACCAGACGCCCTTGTCGCCCACTCGACCTCGTGCCCTGGGTCGGGAATTTCGCTTCACACGCCTCTCGGCCAGCTGCACCAGGGACGGTGCAGGCCCTGGACGGTTTCGGGTCAACCCGATTTTCCAGGTGGTCTGAGCAGGGACAAACGACGTACCTGCGTTTCACGACGGTGAACACGTCAGCCTGAACGGGTGCCGATCAGGCTGGCCTTGAGAGCGTCGGCGAGGGAACCTTGAGGCATCGACGGCGGGATACGCCTCGCACCAATCCCTTCCCGAATCACCCGGGTTGGGGACCTCACCCCTACCTTCCTGGAGCTGCTCATGTCCGCCCTTCCCCTGCCCGCCGCCAGCCCCGAGCCGCCGGCGTTCTGCGCCAGCCACCTCCCTGCCCGCACCCAGCCGAGTCGGCTGGGCATCCCCGAGGTCGTGGTCATCGTCGTGGTCGTCCTGGCATCGGCCGGACTGGCCGCCGGCAACCGGCCCGTCCCGGCCGCGCTGGTCGTGGTGGCCGCCGCAGTGGCCGACCTGATCACCGGCCGCCGCTCCAGCGATGTCGCCAAGCCCTCCCGCCGCCGCAGCCGGTGATATGGGCCGCCCCACCAAACCTGTCGCCGCCGGCACCAGCCCCCGGCTGCGGGCCCTGGCCGTCTACCTGCGCCAGCTCAAGGACGACACCCGTACCACCTACGCCACCCTGTCCGAGCGCACCGGCCCACCGGGCGCGCCCGGGTACCGCGGAGCCTCCACCCTCAGCCAGGCCGCCCGCGGCACCCACCTGCCCCCGCTCGAGACCGTCCTCGCCTACGCCCGCGCTGCCGGCGACCCCGGCAGCCACTCCACGCAGAGGCGAGAAGCAACAGCCCTGAGCCTGTGGAAGGCAGCCGCGATCGAGAAGGCCCGCCCGCACCTGGCCGGCCGCAGCCGACGGACCCGGCAAGTCCGCACCCCCGCCTCCCTGGGCCAGGAACTGACGCGACTGCGCCTGAGGGCCGGCCGGCCCTCTTACAGTGCCATCGAAAAGGCGACCAAAGCCGACGGGCACCGTGTACCGCGTTCGACAGCCCACCTGATCCTCAACGGGACGGTCCTGCCCAGCCGAGAGCAGCTGTCCGCACTCCTGAAAGCCTTCGACGTGAGCGTGGCGGACGCCGCACAGTGGCACGCGGTCCTCGACCGCATCGAGGACCGCCGGCGACCGCCCGAGCCGCCCCAGCGAGGCAGAGGGTACGCGTGCGCCGACGCCGACCCGGCCGTGCAGGAGTACCTCGAACGCCGCGAGCGCGACGAGGAGATCAAGCGCCGTACCGGGCAGATCCATCCGGACGAGACGTACGAGGACTACGAGGAACGGATGCGCGAGAGGGCGTTCCAGCAGCAGTCCTCGGACATCTGGCTGTATGAGGACTACGACGAGCCGGAGGGCGAGGCCCAGAGGCAAGCATGGGCCTGTGAGCAGGCCGCCTTCCGTGCCCAGCTGAAGGCATTGGTAGAGCCCGCCACCCCCACGGGGCACGGTGCCGATCACGCCTGACACCTCCCGAACCACCTGCCTGCCATCCTCCCGGGCAGGACCGGCCTGATCACCCACGACACCAACCCCAGCGTTACGTAATTCCGGGGCGAATATTATGTAACGTCGGCTAGACTGGGGGGTGACGTTACATTTTTAGCGGCGCGGTCGTTTCGCAGAGGCGGCCGCTGCCGAGCCAACTGCCCGACCTTCCCCTTGCGATCCGCTTGCCACTTGCTCTTGGAGTCCCCGGGTGTCCTCCTCACGTTCATCCCGCACGGCCGGTGAGGCGTCTTCCGGCGCTGCCGTGCCGAGCAACCCCGCCCACACCGCTCCGCCTGCAGCCTCACAGGAGCCGTCCGACCAGGCTCCGCGCTGGGCGGGCAACTGGCCATTGAGTTTTCCCACGCCTCCCACACCATCCTCAGCGGCCAAGACAGCCTCCGAAGACGCTAGCCGCCGACACGGCGATGACAGTCAACCCGAGTCAGCTGAGGGCCCGTTGTCCGAGCGGGGAACAACCTCCGCCGCCCCTGACGCGGAAACACCACACGCCCTGACGCGCACCGGCCCGGCGACGCTGCACGAGGCCCGCAGCACACTCAAGCAGCTGATCAACGCCGCCATCCAAGGGCACCCCACACCCCTGACGCGTGGTCCGCACCATGCACTGCTCACCACGCCCGCCCATGCAACCGAACTGGGCTGGGACCTCACCCAAGCCCCCACCCACAGCTTCGTGGACGCCCGCAAAAAGCTGGGGGATCTGATCCAGTACGGCGCCGAGGGCCACCCTCAGGTGCTGTGCCGCCACAAGACCCCCGTCGCCGTCCTGCTTGCCGCAGCCGCGGACGGCACCCCCACCCCGCCCGCACTTCAAGCCGAGCCAGCACCCGACACAGCGGCTCCGGCTGCAGCAGCAGCCCCGGACTCCGCCACAACACCCCCGCAAGCAGTCCAGACCCCCCTCCCGACCACAACAGCCGAAGCCGAAGTCGAGGCCGCGAAAGACCTCGCGCCCGCACCGACCACTCCTCCTGCCGAAGCGGCCGCTGCACCCACCACGCCCTCGGAACCACAGCCGGAACCGACACCAGCAGCCCAGGACACGCCTGCACCTGCCAGTACCCCCGCCTCACGCGGCACCACCCCAGCCACACCGGCCCCGTCGGCCACCCCCACCGGCTCCCCGGCCGCTCCCACCCCCGCACCCAGCCCCCCGACACTCCAGCACCCACTCACACCACCGGCCGCCCTCCCCGCACCCCCCTCGGCCCCGCCCGAGCCGGGCCCGCCGGCCCCCACTCCCGCGACGCCCGGGACCAGCCACAAGACCGTCATCCCGGCCAGTGGCCCACCAACTATCACTGCGCCACGCACCCTGCGACGCCTGGCCGCACTCGCGCAAGCCCTGGACACCGTCCTTCCCACCACTGCCTCCACCGGTGAAACCACCGCCCCCGCACCCCTGATGGGCCTGCCGACCGGGATCCGCACCCTGGACGACGCCCTCGGCGGCCTCCAGCCCGGCCGCTTCTATCTCGTCGCCGCCGCCCCAGGCGCTGGATCCAGCCTGATCGCCACCGCCGCCGCACGCACCAGCGCCCTCGACCAGCACCAACCCGTCCTCTACGCCGCCTCCGGACTCACCCGCGCCGACATCGCCGCACGCATCGTCGCCGCACACCTGCCCGTCGACTACCGCCGCCTGCGAGCCGGCCGCCTCACACCCACCGAGCAGGACGACACCGCAGCCCTCCACCACCACCTGGCCCAAGCCCCGCTGTACATCGATGACGGCACCGACCTGACCACCGACGCGATCGCCGAGAGCGTCCCGGACCTGCCCGGCTTGGCCCTCATCGTGGTCGACCGCCTCCAGACCACCGAGGACCCCCGACTGCCGCTGTCCGGCCCGGCCCAGATCACCGACGCCGCCCAGGCCCTCGCTCACCTCGCCCGTACCCACGAGCTCCCCGTCGTCGCTGCCGTAGACAGCGACGATCCCCGCCTGATCGCCGAGCTCAGCCTCGACATCACCATCACGTTGACCCGCGACGCCGACCAGATCCACGCGACCATCACCGAACGCGACCTCGGCCCGCAGGCCGCCCTCACTCTCCACGCCGACCTTGCCCACGCCCGCATCACAGACCCGGCCATCCCCTACGCCAGCCCCACCCCTCCAGCGCAGCCACAAGCCGCGAACCTGCACACCCCCGGACACACCCCGCAGGTGCCTCTCCAAGCCCCCACACCCACCGAGCCCGCCCAGGCAGCCCACACCGACGCCCCACGCAGGTCATCGCACCGCCGCACCGCCGCTCCACCTCCGCCCGGCGGCTACGCCAACCGGGACTACAGCTACTTCACCGGCATGATCACCCGCGCCGTCGACGAAGCCCTCCACGAGCACGACGGTGACATCACCGTCGCAACCGAAGCCCTGGTGAAAAAGGCCGTACCGAACGCAATGGCCCTGTTCGAGGCAACCCGCGTCGGCGGAAATTACGAACACACCGTCTACCCGGAAACCCTTGAATTCCTCCGGAAGAAAACCAAGGACGGCGCCGACGAAATCTGGGAAGGCCGCCACAACTGGACCAACACCCACCTCATGGACGCCCTCCAAAACGGCACCCACCCCCCGATCACCGTCAACGCCCTCGATACCAACGCCAGCTTCCTGTCCGCCTTCAAGACCCACCTGCCCATCGGCGCCCTGATCCACGACCCCAACGGCGGCTTCGACCCCAAGCGCTCCGGCATCTACCGCCTCCCCACCCGCCCCACCTGGCACCACCCCGACCTGCCCGACCCGATCGGCAACCGCCGAGAAGACGGCCCCGTCCTCCTCGACGACGCCACCATTCGCCTCCTCATCCGCTGCGCCCGCCTCGGCCTGTGCGAGGCCCCGCGCATCACCGAGCGCTGGACCTCCGGCACCAGCGAAGGCCTCCTGGAAAAATTCCGCCGTGTCCTAACCGAGGCCCGCACCAATGCCATCGAAGCCGACGACACGGTGACCGTCGAATACATCAAAGCCATGTATTCAAAATTCACCTCCACCATCGGAGAATCAAGCGTCAACCGCGACATCCGCCGACCCGACTGGATGCACATCATCCGCTCCCAGGCATTCGCTAACCTCTGGTACAAATCCCACCGCGCCCACACCAATGGCCTGACCGTCGTCCGCGTCCGCGGCACCGACGAACTCCACGTAGCCGGCGACTGGCGCAAGGTATTCACCGAAGGCCGCCTCACCACCCAGATGAAACAAAAAGACCAGTACCCCCTGCCGAGGAAGAGCGCCCGATAGATGTCGACCGACGGATGGAAGAACTTCGGCAACTACGGCGCAGACCGTGACCCAGGAAACGTCCACGGCAAAATCGCCCTCGCCCGCGCCCTCGAGGACGCCCTCGAACGCATGATCATCGACGGCGGAATCAAATCCCCGGTCGGCACCCGCCGCGGCCTGAAAGCCCGCATGCGCTACCTCACCACCACCAAAGGCGGCCCCCAAGCCTTGGCCGACGCCGGCATTCTCGCCACCCCCGCCACGATCCGCGCCTGGACCCGCGGCACCCAGCGCCCGCGCCCGGCCAACCTCGAAGCGATCGACACTGCCTACTGGAACCTGCGAGCCCACAACGTGCTCGCCAACCCCGGCGCCCTCAAGCAGCACCTCAACCGAGGCGGCCGCGGCACCCGTATCGAGATCCACCCCGTCAACCAGACCACTGTCGACGAGCCCCGCCGCCGCGACAACCTGAGGATTCAACACCGGCAGGTCCGCTATATCTGGGACGACGCCGTCGACGCCCTCGTCGCCAGCGACCTGGACACCATGGAAGACCTCTGGGACGACATCATCGCCGAACTTGACTCCGACTGGGGCGCCTACACCTACGTCTCCTACATCGGCATCGGCGCCTGACACGACCGCCTGCGGCTGGCCTGACCGGCCCTGATGGTCTGCGGGGGAGTGTCGGTTAGACCTCGTCGTCTGAGTGTCAGTGGCGCAGGTGCGGTGGCCTGGTCGTTGACGCTGACGGGTGGTGCTCACTCGTTGCTTGCATGAGTAACGAAGGGCCATGTCATTCTCATGCCGACCACCAGTGCTTCCGGCGTCGCCCGCCGCCAGACCCTCCAGCACGCCTCCGGCGCCCTCCCCCTGACGTCTTGGCCGTCTGACGGCCAAGACGTCGTGCGACCGACGGGTTACGGGCGCTGGGTGAGCAGGGCGTCGACGCGGCTGGAGTGCTGGATGTAGGCGGCGAGGTCGGGCCCGAGCAGGCCGGCGACCGTCAGGAGGTCCTTCATCCGTACGGCGACGGGAACGTTCAGGAGCGGTTCCCAGTGCGCGGCCCGGTTGCGCAGCTCGTGCAGGTCGCCGATCGGCTGGTCGACGGTGGCACGGTTGGTCCCGGGCGGGAAGGCGTGGTGGAGGTGGGGGACCCACAGCGTCTTCTCGTGCGCGGAGGTGGACAGGTACCTCCACATGCCCAGCGACAGCTCGGCGATCACCTTCCCGGGGGGCGCGCTGCGGCCGTAGCGGGTGCGGGCGCTGTCGATGGCCTTGCGGGTCTTGTCGTTCATGTCGACCCGGCGCGTGCCGCGCGAGCCCTTCTTCACACGGATCAGCGGGGCGCGCAGGGGACTGGCCGGGTCCTCCAGCCAGTGCCCGTTGCCGTTCCAGGTCGCGTCCAGCGCGGCGGCGTACGCGTTGCGCAGGGCGATCTCGAAGTGGCTGAGATCGCGCAGGACCGCGCAGGTCAGGCTCGTGTTCCATTCGTACAGGGCGAGGGCGCGGGCGGGGTCGCCGCCGGCCGCGGTCAGGTAGATGGCGTGCCGGGCGGGGCTGAGCCAGTTCTCCACCCACGGCCCCGGGGCGGGTGCCGGGGATGCGTGCGTCACGGTTCCTCCTGCTGGAAGGTCGGGTATAGTCATGGATGACAAGCCCCGGTGGACCGCTGATCTAAATGATCATGTCGCCGGGGCTAAGACGTTTTCCGGGCCCGGTACGCCTCGCCCGCGAGACGGCAGCCCCGCGTTCCCGTTGCCGGGGCCTGCGGAGTGCGGCCGGTCGCATAGCTCAATGAAACCCCCGATCCGGAGCTGTCCCCGTACACTGGGACCACGGATTGACCTGCATGACCTCTAAGCCACCAGGGAAGCGGAGAGACGAGGCATAACATGCGGGTCAAGCCGTAGCTATCAATCCGCTGCAATCGGTGAGGAGGCGCCGTGATCCGGGCCCGCCTTGTATCGGCCACGGGGGAGCCGCCCGGACCCGCCGAGAAGGCGGTGAAGACCCGCCACGAGACGCTCGACGCCCTCACCGACAGCGGCATGCTGAAGGATGCCGTCACAGCCGCCACCCACCTGTCCGCCGCCGGCCGCACCCCTTCGGCGGTCCGTGTCCGCCGCCTCTACGTCCGCCATACCGTGCCGCTGAAAGTCGTGACGGAACGCAATGGCCTGCCGCGCGAGAAACGGCCTCCCGCCGCCCGACTGATCGCCCCCCGCGGCGTCACCGGCCGCCTGCACCTGCTCCTGTTGTTCGCCGCCGCCTGCCAGGCCGCCCCCGGCCAAAAGTGGCACCACACGATTCCCATCGAGCACGGCCGCGACCAGCCGATCTCCCTGGAACGACTCGTCTGCGCGCTCGCCCGCCACCGGGGCGGCACGGCTTACGTTGCCAGCCCGAGGACGAACAAGCTGCGCCAGATCACCCAGGCCCTCAAGACCCTCAACGACCAGTACTTGGTCGACCTGCCCCACCGCGGTGAATACCTGCCCTTCCGCGACTTCACCCTGCTGTGCGACAGCGGGCACAGCACCGACAACGCCCACATCCCCTATCGCGTGCCGAAGAAGAACGAGCCGTACGTCGACATCCCGGCCGCGTTCTTCACCCGGGGCTGGGTACACCTGCTGACCCCCAGCGAGATCACCGCCTACCTGATGTGGCTCGATGTCAACCAGCACTCCGAGCACGATGAGCCCTACGTCACCGGCGCCGTGCGCGCGGGCGCCTACGGACTGACCCGCGAGGCCTATGAGACCCACCAGGCGCTGCAGGCCTTCGGCCTCATCGACGTCACCCCCGACCCCGACCGTCACGGCGACGGCAAGTACGCCGGCTACCACCCGGACAGCCGCCTCCCGCCGTGCCACCGGGTCACTGTGACCCCCGACGGTCTGCTTGAGGACGCCGCCGACCGGATCGGCGAAACCCTCAACTGGTATGCCGCCACCGGGGACTGGGTCCGACCGCTTCGCCTCCGGCGCACCTGAGCGACCACATCCGTCCGCGCCGGCTGCCGCCCGGCGGACGGGATCGTCGTCCCCGCGGTGCCTTCCCGGGTACGGCAGAGGCATCGGACCAGCGTCGTGGAGGGCGCCGCCCTGTTCGGCACCGGCCGGGCTCGAACCATGCGGCACGCAGAGTGGGGGGGCGATGCGGATCTCGTTGATCTGCTGCTCGCGACTGGAGACCCGCAGGCAGGGCACACTCCGCCGACAGCCCGCGCGCGAACGACAGAATCCGCACCGCCGCACACCCCTGGGCCCCGGCACCGGCTGCGCCGACGCGCTCCCGTCTAGGTCCCAGTTTGTGCGCAGAGCATGCTGTTCGGTCCCGAGGCGGGGCACAGGAACGCTACCGTTCGGGCATGTCAGGAAGACCCGTGCCACGCCCTCCGCAGCGCCCGCGTAAGCCGCAGCCGAACGGCAACAGCGTCGACTACAACGTTCCGCGGTGGCGCGACGACGGCCAACTCGGCGGGAAGAAGTTCGTGCGCAGGGCCACCGAGGTGAGCAGCGGGCGTGAGGGCGTCCTCAAGCACATGTCCGACCCGCCTGTGCCGGGCGAGGGCTATGTGGACAAGGGACGGCAGGCCCGCCGCCGGCGCTTCTACGACGAGGCGCTCTTCATGCAGCAGGTGAACGGAAGTCCGGGCATCCTGCCGATCTGGGACATCGACGACGCCCATGGCACCGCACCCCGCTGGTACGCCATGCCCCGGGCCCGGCCGCTGGCCGACATCGTCGACGACACCTCGACCGTCCTCGACGTGGTCACGCACACCACCGCCCTGGCCCGCACCCTCGCGGCGCTCGCCGATCAGGGGATCTACCACCGGGACATCAAGCCGGACAACCTGTTCTGGTACGACGGGATGCCGGTCCTGGCCGACTTCGGGATCGCGGCCTTCGCCCACCTGCCCGCCGGCGTGACCCGTGTCGGGGAGAAGGTCGGGCCCGCCAACTTCATGGCCCCCGAGATGCGCAGCACCGACGGCAAGGACCGCGGTGAGCGGGCCGATGTCTACTCTCTCGCCAAGACCCTTTTCGTCCTGGCCCATCGCCGTCGCGGCCCGTATCCGCCCGAGGGAACACACCGGGTGGGCGCGGAGGAGTTCAACCTGGCCACCCACGGCGGCGGGAACGCCATGACCGCCCTGGAACACGTCCTGGAGGCCGCGACCCAGCACCGCGTGCAGGACCGGCTGACCATGACCGACTTCCATGCCGAACTGGCGGCCTGGCTCGGCCGCCACGCCCAGACAACCCGCTTCCGCCCCTTCGGCCGCCCCTTCATGGGTGGCTGGGGACCGCACGGAGACCGCAGCCGCCGCGATGTTGAGGCGACACGGGCGATGATGCTGCCCTGCATCCGACGCATCGCCGAAGCCCTGACCGGTGATCCGGACGCCTGGAGCGAGGGCATCAACCACGACAACGGCGATCGCACCCTTGGCGAGTACGGCTGGATCGACAACTGTGAGGAAGGCTTCGTACCCGACGGCGGCTTCATCTGGATGGCCACCGACCTCCACGACGGACGGCGCATCGTCCTGGACGCACTCCTCGACGACGGTGTGTGTTTTATCGCCGAAGCGCAGCGAAGCGGACCGCCGTGGGTCCTGGAACAGCAGTGGGGACACACTCCGTGGCACCGTGCGCGGATGCCGCGGACAGCCGATCAGGTCCAGCAGCTGACAGACGCGGTCGTGGCCTGGATTTCCCACTCCTCACCGGACGCTCCCGTCGCTGAGGTTCCCGAACGGACCGCCGCCACGGCCTGACCCCGCAGCCAGCCGATTCTGTACGGGTTCTGGAAGCGAGACGAGGACGAACTCGGCTGTCCCCATGGGGCTGGACGCCGATGCCGGCCGCACTCGATGCGACGGCCGCTGACGACCCGCGCTGGCGCAGGGCGTGGCACGATCCGTGCTCGGCAGCCACGCGGCCAGCAGGGCGTGCTCGGCGCGTTCGGCACAAGGTCGTCAGGGCTCGGGGACCGCAGTGACGGCCGAGCCGGGGCCGCCGCCCTCGCCGACGCTGTCGAGGCCGCGGTCGCGGAGTTCGTGGAGACGGTCGATCCAGGTCTGCTTGAATGCCCCGGCCCCGCCCTCCTCGGCCCCGGGCAGCGACAGCAGCCCCTGTCCGGCGCCGGCCTGTTCGTCGATCAGCTCCTCCAACAAGGCGGCGACCACGGCGATCTCGGGCGACAGGCACATCGCCAGCGCGTGGGGGACACCGGACGGGCTGGCCATCTGAGGGACGAGCTGGGAGACAACCAGGGCGAACCCGGACTCGTCGATCCTCGCCCGCAGGCGGGCGAGGAAGGGGTTGTCGGGCATCAGCAGCCCGTGCATCACGTACAGAAAGCCGACCAGGTTGAGGATTCGCGCCCCACTGCGCGCCGCAGTCATCTCCTCCTCGCCGGCGGCCCGGAGGCGGGCGAGCGGGTCAACGAGTGTCCCCGCCACAAGCCAGCTCTCCAGAGTGCCCTCGCGCTCGGCCTGCTGCGTGGACTCGGCGACCGGCGCCCAGTCCACGCCGGGCATCAGTGCGGCGAGCGCCTCCATGAGGACCTCACCGCCGACCTCCGCGGCCCCCATCCCGGCGGCCGCGGCCAGATGCATCACCGCGCGCCGCTGCCCGCGCTCCGGGCCCCGGTCCCACGCGCCCCCAGGGTCGTCGACCACCAGCCGCCGCACCTCGTCCGGGTGCGGCAGCCCGGCCGGACCTCGCCCCGCCACCCGCCCGGCCTCGGCGTAGAAGGCGTCCTGCGCCCCCCGCCGCCCGCCGTACGGGCCCGCACCACCAGGTGCTGGGCGCGCGAGCGGGAGACCGCCCACAACAGCGACTCCCGCACGGCCGGCCACGGCGGCTCGGGCACCGCCAACTCCCCTGGCCCGGCGGGAAGTCCGGCCTCGGCGTACCAGGCGATCACCGTCCACCGCAGATCCCGCCCCGGCCGCGCATGCCGCCCCAGCGCTGCCGCGACGGCCACCGTCTCCTCGGCAAGCACCGACATCGAACCGCGCCCGCGCCCCAGCCACCGCCGTGCGTGCCCGGGCAGCAGTCCCGCCGCCCGTCACCGCTCCAGCTGCGCTGCCGACACCCGCAGGCCGAGCGCCGCGAGGCTCTCGATCAGAGTCCCGCCTCGGGGTCAGGACGGCTTGGGCCAGCGCGTCGCGTGAGGGCTCTGCGGCACTGGCAACGAGTCCGGAACGAGAGCGGGTCAGACGCGGGTGTGGTGACGGCGATGAGAGTTCCGTCCCATGCCATCAGCTCCCACACACACCTCCCGAGAACAAACCTAAGCAGAAGAAAAACGAGCCCCGAATGCGGCTCTAAATTTCTACTTTTGCGGTGCACAACGATTCACGTCTTCGGGGAACGCCATCCGGAGAGAATCGTCACAGAACCCCCACACCCATGTAACGCGAGTGAATGCGTAAAATCCCTTCGGAGACCTTCTATCACTCTTTTTAGGTACCGAGTATTCCACAAGAGGTCCAGACCAATACTTGAACACGAAGAGTAGCCGTTACATAACCGTGAACCAAGCCAAGGAGCGTTACATAATGGGTACGCATCGACAGGGACGGTGTCCGGCGCTCAGCGACAAGTCAGTCTGATCTGGCTCTCACCAGGCAGGCCGTTGAGAGCAAGAGAGATATAGCCGCAGGTTAAAGGGTTATAGAGACTGGGCTGCGATGCACTTACTTCTACAATTATGTACCGGCCAACAGGGCTGGCTCCTCCAGGCAGCCAGCTTTTGTAACGCCGCGGAGCGGCGTTACAGGTCGTCGCGGAGCGACGACGCAACGTTCCGTCACGTAGTGACGGCGCGTCATGTCTCCGGA
>NZ_JBHYMK010000077.1:0-29690 GCF_042743065.1 Streptomyces sp. NPDC058872 | reverse complement strand
CCGGGGGCGGCGGGCCGCGGGCACGCGGGCGGGCGCCCCCCGGGACCCGGGGGGGGCGCCCTCCGTCGTACCGGGTCGCTACTTGTTCAGGTCCGGCCTCGGCAGCGGGGTCGCCGCCACCGACTGCGGGGAGATCGCCGAGCCGAACACCGACGGCGCCGCCATCCCCGCCGTCGGATCGGCGGTCGCCTCCACCTGCGCCGGAACCCCGCCGACGAGCTGGATGCCGGCCTCGTCCAGGCCCTGCTTGATCCGCCAGCGCAGCTCGCGCTCCACCCCCAGCGCCTTGCCCGGCATCGTCTTCGCCGCGACGCGGAGCGTCATCGAGTCGAGCAGCACCTCGCTCAGGCCGAGCACTTCCACCGGCCCCCACAGGCGCTCGTTCCACGGCTCGTCCTTCGCCATGGACGCCGCCGCTTCCACGATCACGGACCGCACCCGCTCCAGGTCCTCCGTCGGCCGCACGGTCACGTCCACGCCGGCCGTCGCCCAGCCCTGGCTCAGGTTCCCTATCCGCTTGATCTCGCCGTTGCGCACGTACCAGATCTCACCGTCCGCCCCGCGCAGCTTGGTCACCCGCAGGCCCACCTCGACGACCTCGCCGGAGGCCACGCCGGCGTCGACCGAGTCGCCGACCCCGTACTGGTCCTCCAGGATCATGAAGACGCCGGACAGGAAGTCCGTCACCAGGTTCCGCGCACCGAAGCCGATCGCCACGCCGGCCACACCGGCCGAGGCGAGCAGCGGCGCGAGGTCGATCTTGAAGGCGCCCAGGACCATCAGACCGGCCGTTCCCATGATCAGGAACGACGCCACCGAGCGCAGCACCGAGCCGATCGCCTCCGAGCGCTGCCGCCGCCGCTCGGTGTTCACCAGGAGACCGCCGAGCGCTGTCCCCTCCACCGCCTGTGCCGAGCGGTTCATCCGCTCGATCAGCTTCGTCAGGGCCCGTCGGACGGCCATCCGGAGCAGCAGGGCGACGACCAGGATCAGCAGGATGCGCAACCCGGTGTTCAACCAGGTGGACCAGTTCTCCTCCACCCAGCTCGCCGCGTTGGTGGCCCTCTCCGCGGCCTCGTCCAGGGTCGTCGGCATCGGGTCGGGTTCGGTGGCAGCCGCCAGGGCGGACCGGTACACGGGGCAACCTCCAGGCATTTCGTACGCAGACCATCCACAGTAACGGGGCGCCGGACGTGCCCCCGTTGCCGTGTTCGAGGGAGAAGCGGGCCCCACCTGGGCAGACATCGGAGAGAGATGCCGATGTGGTCGAGAACACCTCGGGCCGTTCCCCCTCGATTCCGATACGTGGTGGCGCTGCGACCAGGCATGAGGAGAGACTGAGAGCAATTCGTCCCGGCGCGAGCCACGCGTCGCCGGCGTCATAGGAGGCATCCGTGCCGCACGTCCTGGTCCTCAATGCGTCGTACGAGCCGCTCGGCGTCGTACCGCTCCGCCGCGCACTCGTCCTCGTCCTGGAGGGCAAGGCCCTCTGCCTCGAGGAGTCGGGCGCCTTCCTGCACAGCGAGACCCAAGTCCTCCCCGCGCCCAGCGTGGTGCGACTGAAGCGCTTCGTGCGGGTCCCCTACCGGGGGCCCGTTCCCTTGACCCGCCGGGCCCTCTTCGCCCGTGACGGCGGGCGCTGCGTGTACTGCGGGGGCGTCGCGACCAGCGTCGACCACGTCATCCCGCGCAGCCGCGGCGGCACGCACGCCTGGGAGAACGTCGTGGCGGCCTGCCGCCGCTGCAACCACGTGAAGGCCGACCGGCACCTGCGCGAGCTCGGTTGGCGGCTCCGCCACCAACCCGCCCCGCCGAGCGGTCTGGCCTGGCGGATCATCGGGACCGGACACCGGGACCCCCGCTGGCTGCCGTACCTCCAACCGTACGGTGCCGAGGACGTGATGGCCCGGATCGACTCCGTCGCAGACACCCCCGTGGGGGCGCTGACGAAGGGGTGAGCCGGGCCCTTCGCGTCTGCGGGGGCTCCGGCGCGGAGCGGCGCACCCCTCAGGGGGCGGGCCGCTCCTCCGCGGTGTCCTCCTGCGGCGCGGCGTCCGGCGAGGACGGCGGGGGCTGCGGGGACGGGGTCTGCGAGGGGTGTGGGGGCTGCTGGTCCTTCGCCTCCGCGTCCGCCGTTTCCTGCGGGGCCACGGCGTAGCTCTCCACCGACCAGAGCGAGTAGCCGAAGCGGGTCGCCCGCTTCTCCCCCTGCACCCTCAGGAAGCGGGTGTCCGCCGCGTCCATCCGGACCGACTCCCGTCCGCCCTTGCCGTCCTCGACGGTCGCCGCGGTCCGCCAGACGCGTCCGTCGGCCGAGACCTGGACCCGGTAGCGGGAGGCGTACGCGTCCTGCCAGTGCAGCACCACCCGCCCTATCCGGGCCGGCTCGGCCAGCTCCAACTGCCACCAGGCGCCGTCCTCCGCCGGCGAGGACCAGCGGGTCGCCGGGTCGCCGTCCACCGCCGAGGAGGCCGGGAAGTCCGGGGTCTCGTCGCCCGAGGAGGAGGCCGTCGCGGCCCGCGCCAGGTCCGGGCCCGCCGTCCGGGGGAAGGCCCGCACCGTCAGGACCCGCTCCTCACCTGCGAACGACACCGGCACCCGGTACGAACCGACCGGCACGTCCGGTGCCACCGAGACCTCCAGCGGCACGGTCGTCCGTGCGCCCCGTTCCACCACGGCCTCCTTCGGCAACCGCACCGAGATGCCCTTCGGTGCCTTCGCCGTCGGTGCCCCGCGCACCGCGCCCGCGCGCCGACCCGTCAACTCGACGTCCACCCGCTGGGCCGGGCCGCCGACCTCCGCGTCCGTCTCCGTGCGCGAGAGGTCCAGCCCGACCCGCGGTCCGTCCGCGAACCACGGCACGAGCGACCGCACCTCCGGTGCCGGCCCCCCGCTGCTCCACACCACCCGCAGCGCATCCGCCCGCAGCCCCTTCGCCCCGGCCTGCGTCCATCCGGATGCGGACAGCGGGCCGAGCGACCGCCAGCCCTCGTCGGGGACGAACGCCTCCACCCGCGCGTCCCCCACCGCGCCGGTCGGGTCCGGCTCGGCCATGACCGTCAGGGACTCCACCGACCGCGTCCGGTCGAGCCGCACGGTGTACGAGTCGGCGGTCCGGTCGGCGCGGACCGCGGCGACCCGGTCGGCACCGGTCCAGGCCGTCCCCTCCGCCGCCGCACGCACGAGGAACGGATCGAGCACGCCCGGACCGACCGTCACCCGGCTCTCCCGGAGGGCCTCCTGCTGCGCCTCCAGGGCCAACTGCGCCCGCCAGGCAGCCGTGCCGTCGCCGCGCGCCTGTGCGAGCAGCATGTCGATCGCCGTCTCGCCCGCCAGCCCGTACCGGGAGAGCTGCTCCAGCCACGGTCCCGTCTCGTCGTCGAGGGTCCCGCCGGCGGTGTCCGCGAGTTGCCCGGGAGCCCGGCGCATCACGGTGAAGGCGGCCCGCAACTCGTTCGCCGCCTTCTGCCGCGCGGCCGGGTCGGCGGTCGAGCGGGTCCCCCAGAAAGCCGCCAGGAGCGGCTTGAGGTAGCCCGATTCGCCCGCCGGGTCGAGGATCGAGGAGGAGCCGTTCCCGGCCAGGGCGCGCAGCGCCTCGCGGGCCGCGGGGTCCGGGCCGGCGAGGTCCTCCACGGCGGCCCGCCAGGACTCCCCGGGCCGGTAGCCGCGCGGGTTCCACGCGTAGTCGGCCGTGGTGAAGAGCGGGATCCGGGAGGCCGCGGGCTGCTCCATGGCATGGGCGAGGAAGGCCGCGGAACCGGCGGCCACGGCCGGCTCCCGACCGGTCGACGGGCCCAGGAACAGCCGGTCCTGCGCGTAGTCGTTGACCGGGTAGTTGTCCATGGTGACCAGCGGGTGGCTGCCCAGGGCCTCGCGTGCGCCGGCCAGTTCGCCGCCGGTGATCGTGCGGGGGACGACGCCGACGCCGGTCCACGCCACCCGCACGTCCGCGTCGAGCACCTCGGCGAACTCCGTGCGGTACGCGGTCGCGCCGTCCTGGTAGTACTCCGTCGGCATCACCGTCAGCGGCTCGGCGTCCGGGTGCCGCTCCGCCAGCCACCGGGCGACGGCGTTCGCCACGCGCGCATGGGCGGTGGCGGCGGCCTCCGGCCCGCGCCCGAAGGCCTTGGCGTCCCGCTTGCAGTGCCACTCGTCGTAGGAGGCGTCCTGGAACTGGAGTTGGAAGGAGCGCACCCCCAGCTCCCACATCGCGTCCAGCTTCCCGGTCAGCGCGGCCACGTCGTCGGCCGAGGCCAGGCACATGGACTGGGCGGGGGACACGGCCCAACCGAGCACCACGTGGTTGGCACGGGCCCGGGCGGCGAGCGCGCGGAACTCGCCCTGCTGTTCCGACGGGTAGGGCTCGCGCCACTGGGCCTGGCGGTACGGGTCGTCGCCGGGTGCGTACAGATAGCGGTTCTGCTTGGTCCGCCCCAGGAAGTCGACCTGGGCGAGCCGCTGCTCCAGGCTCCAGGGACGTCCGTAGAAGCCCTCCGTGATGCCGCGCTCGGCGGTGCCGGGCCAGTCGCGGACGACGACGCCGGGAACCTCCCGCCCGCCCCCGAGGAGCTGGCGCAGCGTCTGGACGGCGTGGAACAGGCCGTCCTCGCCGACCCCGTCCAGGACGACGGTGTCCCGGCCTTGGAGCCGGCCCGTCGCGAGCCGGTAGCCGCCGCGGGGGAGGTCGAGCCGCTCGGGCACGCCCAGGGCGGCGAGCGCCTCCTCCGCGCCCTCTCCGGAGGGCCCGGCAGCCCGTACGACGGGGCCCCGGCCCGGCAGGTCGGCGTGGACGGTCCGGACTCCGGCGTCCCCCAGCAGTTCGCGCAGGACGGCGAGCGCATGCGGATCGGCGTCGGGGTCGGCGAGCAGCGTCACCTCGTCGCCGAGGCGCACGGGCGCCCCGGTGCCGGTCACGGACTGCGGTCGCGGCCAGACCGCGGGGACCCGCGGGGCGGTGGTGGCGGTCGTCGCCGCGGCGGGGGTCGTCGGGGCGACCGGGGCCGTGGGGCCTCCCGGCGCCCCGGGGGCCGACGGGGCCTTGAGGGCCGCGGGCGCCGCCGGGGCCACCGGTGCCGTGGGAACGGCCTGCGCCGAGCCCGATGCGGTGCCGCCCAGGAGGCCGCCGATCACGGCGGCGGCGACGGCCGTCGCCGTGCGCTTCCTGCGCCCGAGGTGCACGGGGTCTCCCTTCGGCCGGGGCCGGCGGCTCCGCCGGTTGGTCACGAGTAGGTCACGAGCCCACCACCCGTCGACCGGAAGTGTCAATGCGCATGGTCGATGTGTCGCCTTTGCCCGGCAGTCCTTCGGCGGGGTGGCGCCACTTCGTCACTTTCCGCCGGTAAAACGAGGTGCGGTGGGTAGGGCTCTTCTCGTTGCCCCAGGTACCACCTGTCGATACGAACCGGGAGACCCCCGTGACCATGACCGCCCGTCACCTCGGACGGATACGAATTCCGCAGCAGCCGGTGCCGGCCGGCGCCCCGCTGACCGGCGAGCCGCACGTGCCCGATGCGTTCCCCCTCACCAGCGAGCCCGCCCTTGCCGGCGAGACCCCGCTGACCAGTGAGCCGCCCCTGGCTGCGGTGACTGCGCTGACCAGTGAGCCGGCCCTCGCCGAAGTGACCCCCTTGACCAGTGAACCCACCGCCCCCGTCAACGCGGGCGGCCCGGAGTCCCCCGGAGTGTGAAGTGACCCTGGCCCGTCTCGCCGCCCGTCACGGCGTCGCCACCGCCTACAGCCCCTCCCCGGGCGTCTCCGTACCCGTGCCGGACGCCACCGTGGTGGCCGTCCTCGGCGCCCTGGGCATCGACGCGGCCACGCCGGAGGCGGTGTCCACCGCCCTCGACGCGGCGGAACGGGCCGACCGCGAGCGGCTGCTGCCCCCCACCCTGGTCCTGCACCACCAGGACGGTCGGCAGGGCGACCGCGACGGGGACCTGGACGATCGGGGCCGGTGCGGCCCGTCCCCCCAGCCGCCGGTGGACCTGCCGCCCGGCACCCGCCTGCGGGTCACCACCGAGGACGGTGCCGTCCTCGACGATCCGGACTGGTCGGGGCTTCCGCTCGGCGTCCACGGCGTCGAGGCGGAGGCCCCCGACGGGCGCACCGCGAGCGCCACCCTGATCGTCAGCCCCGCGCGGGTGCCCGGCCCGGGGCGCCGCTCGTACGGACTGCTGGTCCAGCTGTACTCCCTGCTGTCCGGCCGCTCCTGGGGCATGGGCGACCTCGGCGACCTGCGCGAACTCGTCACCTGGGCGGGCCGCACGCACGGTGCCGGCTTCGTCCAGGTCAACCCGCTCCACGCGGGAGTGCCCGGCGCGCCCGGCGACCCGTCCCCGTACCGTCCCTCGTCGCGCCGCTTCCCGGACCCCGTCCACCTGAGGGTCGAAGAGGTCCCCGAGTACGCCCTGGTGGGACCCGAGCGCCGCGAAGAGCTCGACCGGATCCTCGCCGAGGCGGCCGAGCTGCGCGAACGGGTCCTCGGCAAGGGGGCGCTGATCGACCGTGACGCCGTCTGGGAGGTCAAGCGGCGGGCCCTGGAACTGGTGCTCGGGACCGTGGAGCCGGGGCCGGGCCGCCGCGCCGACTTCCACGACTTCCTCGCCGAGCGGGGTCCCGCCCTGGAGGCCCACGCCACCTACCAGGCCCTGGCCGAGCGCCACGGGCCCCACTGGCGGGCTTGGCCCGGGGAACTGCGCACGCCGCACGCCGCGGAGGCCGTCGTGCGCGCCGATCCCGACCTGGCCGCCCGGGTCGACTTCCACTGCCGCTTGGCCTGGCTGACGGACCGACAACTCGCCGACGCCGCCGCGGCGGCCCGCGCGGCGGGGATGGCGGTCGGCATCGTCCACGACCTGGCGGTCGGCGTCCACCCCGAGGGCTCGGACGCCTGGGCCCAGCAGGACGCCTTCGCGGCCGGCATGTCGGTCGGCGCCCCGCCCGACGCCTTCAACTCCCGGGGCCAGGACTGGGGCCTCCCGCCCTGGCGGCCCGACGCCCTCGCCGCGACCGGCTACGCCCCGTACCGCGGACTCCTCCGTGAACTCCTCCGCCACGCGGGCGCGCTGCGCATCGACCACGTGATGGGCCTGTTCCGGCTCTGGTGGGTGCCCGAGGGGCATCAGCCCACCGAGGGCACCTACGTCCGGTACGACGCGGAGGCGATGCTCGCGATCCTCGTCCTGGAGGCGCACCGGGCCGGCGCCCTGGTCATCGGCGAGGACCTCGGCACGGTCGAGCCGGGAGTGCGGGAGGAACTGGCCCGGCGCGGGGTGTTCGGGACCTCGGTCCTCTGGTTCGAGCGGGACTGGGAGGGGACCGGCCGCCCGCTGCCCGCAGGGGAGTGGCGTGCGGAGTGCGTCGCCACCGCCACCACCCACGACCTTCCCCCGACCGCCGCCCGGCTCTCCGGCGAGCACGTTTCCCTGCGGCACCGGCTCGGACTGCTCCCCGGGGACCCGGTCCGCGAGCGGGCCGCGGACGCGGCGGAGACCGCCGACTGGCTGGGCGTCTTCGAGCGGACGGGGCTGCTGCCCGAGGGGCCGGGCGGGGAAGAGGCCGAGGTCAGGGCCGTCCACCGCTTCCTGCTGGCCACCCCGGCCCGGATGGTGGGGGTCTGGTTGCCGGACGCGGTGGGGGACCGCAGGCCGCAGAACCTGCCGGGCACCTGGGACGAGTACCCCAATTGGCGGCTGCCGCTCGCGGGCCCGGACGGCCAGCCGTTGACCCTGGAGCAGTTCGCCGCCTCGCCCCGGGCGCACGCCCTGCTGCGCGAGCTGCACGCCCGTGTCGCCGCCGAAGACGCCCGTACGGCACCCCCGGACGCGCGGCCCGTTTAGGCGTTCGCTACTTTGGGGCTGTGGACAAGAAGAACGCCCTGCGCGCCGGTGCTGTCGCGGCCGGTACGACGCTGATGATGCTGCTCATGTCGTCCCCCGCGCTCGCGCTCACCCGCGACGACGGTGACGACCCGGCCCCCAAGCTGGAGGTCATCGAGACCCTCGGCCTGTTCGTTGTGGCCCCGCTGGTGCTGTTCCTCGTGATCACCGGCCTGGTGATGGTGCTCGACAAGTCCAAGAAGGCCTGACCGCCTCCTCGTCCCGTCCGAGGGCGCCGCACGGTACGACGTACCGCGCGGCGCCCTCGTGTGCGTGGGGCCCGTCACGCGGTCGTCGCGAGCAGCTTCCTGAGGAGCCCGGCGAGCTGCTCCGCCTCCTCTTCGGTGAGCGCGGACTCCAGGGCCGCCGCCTGTTGCGCGAGGCCGGCCCCGACCGCCCGGTCCACCAGCTCCTTGCCGCGCTCGCTGAGGGTGACCCGTAGTCCGCGCCGGTCGTTCGGGTCGGGGCTGCGGCTGAGCAGTCCGGCCTTCTCCAGTTTGTCCAGCCGCCCGGTCATGCCACCGGTGGTGATCATCAGCGTGGCGGTCAGCTCGCGCGGCGAGAGTGTGTAGGGCTCTCCGGACCTGCGCAGCGTCGCCAGCACGTCGAACTCCCCGAGTGCCATGCCGTAGGGCGCGTACGCCTTGTCCACCTTGCCGCGCATGGCGTTCGCCAGTCGGTAGATGCGGCCGAAGACGGCCATCGGCAGCGTGTCCAGATCGGGGCGGACGACGGCCCACTGGTCGGTGATGGCGTCGACGGCGTCGTGGGCGGGGCCGGGGGGCTTCGTGTTCATGGGGGCAGTGTCCTCTTCCCCGGGATCGCATCGCAAAAAGTCACTCACAAGCAAGTAGCTTAATGCTAAGTTAATTAGCGCCAAGCTAATCCGGGGCTTCGGATCCCGGGCCGTCCGGCACACCGAACCAGGGGGAATCCGCCGTGTCCCGCAAGGCCGCCGTCGTCGCACTGACCGCCCTCGCCCCCATCTCCTGGGGCTCCACCTACTTCGTCACCACCGAGTTCCTCCCGCCCGACCGCCCCCTCTTCACCGGCCTCATGCGGGCCCTGCCCGCCGGGCTGCTGCTCATCGCCCTGACCCGGACCCTCCCGAAGGGCGCGTGGTGGTGGAAGTCGGCGGCCCTCGGCGCCCTCAACATCGGCGCCTTCTTCCCCCTCCTCTTCCTCGCCGCCTACCGCCTCCCCGGGGGCGTCGCCGCGGTCGTCGGCTCGGTCGGGCCGCTCTTCGTCGTCGGCCTCGCCGCCCTCTTCCTCGCCGAGAGGCCCACGACGCGGACCCTGCTCAGCGCCGTCGCCGCGGCCTTCGGCGTCAGCCTCGTGGTCCTCAAGGCCGGGGCCGCGTTCGATCCCGTCGGCGTGCTGGCCGGACTGCTCTCCGCCCTCTCCATGTCCGCCGGCGTCGTCTTCACCAAGCGCTGGGGGCGCCCCGAGGGGGTCGGTTCCCTCGCGCTCACCGGCTGGCAGCTCACCGCGGGCGGCCTGGTCATCCTGCCCGTCGCCCTCCTCGTCGAGGGTGCCCCGCCGGCCCTGGACGGCGGGCACCTGGCCGGCTACGCCTACCTCGCCTTCGGCAACACCGCGGTCTCGTACGTCCTCTGGTTCCGCGGCATCGAGCGGCTCAGTGCCTCCTCCGCCACCCTGCTCGGCCCGCTCTCGCCGATCACCGCTGCCGTCATCGGTTGGGCGGCGCTCGGGCAGGCCCTCGGTCCGGTGCAGCTGCTCGGCATGGCGATCGCCTTCGGCGCCACCCTCGCCGGCCAGCTGGGCCCCCGGACCGCCAAGGCTCCCGAGGCGGCCGGGGAGGTCGAATCCTTCGACCTCCCCGAAGGGAACCCCCGGGAGGCTTCGACCGAACCGGCCGAAGGGGGAGCGCGGCACGATCGGGGGTGAGGGGGCCGTCCACCGGTCGCGCCGGGCCCCTCCCGCCGCCGATCGGTCCTCCTCCCCGGTGGTGCGGTCCCGACCCTCCTCGGCCGGTGCTGCCGGCCCCGCCCGATAGGTTGCGCCCCATGACCGAGTGGGACGTCAAGAAGCTCCAGATCCTCCGCACCCTCCGCGACCGCGGCACCGTCACCGCCACCGCGGAGGCCCTGCTCATGACCCCCTCGGCCGTCTCCCAGCAACTCACCAACCTGGCCAAACAGCTCGGGGTGCAGCTCCTGGAGCCCCAGGGGCGACGGGTCCGGCTCACCGAAGCCGCCCATCTCGTCCTGCGTCATGCGGAGCTGGTCTTCGCCCAGCTGGAGCGGGCCGACGCCGAACTCGACGGACACCTGCGGGGCGAAGCCGGACGGGTGCGGGTCGCGGCCTTCTCGACGTCCGTGCCCGCCCTCCTCGTGCCCGCCGTACGGCACCTGCGGACCGTCCGTCCCGGGCTCGACGTCCGGGTCAGGGAAGCCGAGGCGGCGGAGGCGTACGAACTCCTCGCCGCGCGCGAGGTCGACCTCGCGCTCTCGCTCGCCGCCCGTGCGCCCTCCGCGCGCGACCCCAAGTTCAGCCGGTTCCCGCTGCTCGCCGACCCCCTTGACGTCGCCTTGCCCACGGGGCATCCGCTCGCCGAGGCGCCCGGCCTGAGGCTCGCGGACCTGGCTTCCGAGCCCTGGATCTTCGGGGGTTCCGGCCCCTGGTCCGAGATCACCACCGCCGCCTGTGAAGCCGCCGGCTTCGTGCCCGAGCAGGCCCACAGCGCCTCCGGATGGACCGCGATCCTCGCCATGGTGGAGGCGGGGCTGGGCATCGCGCTGGTCCCCCGCATGGCCTCGGCGGACCGTCGGGGCGGGGCCGGGGTCGTCATGCGGGTGCTCTCCGCCGACCAGCCGCGCCGCCACGTGGTTGCCGCGGTGCGGAGCGGGGCGGAGGAGGGGCCGGCGGTGGCGCGGGTCCTCGCCGCCCTCCGACAGGCGGCGGCAGCCCGCGAAACCATTCAGCACAACTGAACGGACACGTCGAAAACATTCGATGGACCGCTTGGGTCCCCGGACCGCACAGTCGAAGCATGACCTTCGAGACGCACCAGGACCCGCACGCCAACGACGCCGCCCCCTACGCCGGTGGGGACCCCTATGCCGACTACCGCACCGGTGACTTCCCCTTCACCGAACTGGTCGACCTCGCCGACCGCCGCCTCGGCGCCGGGGTCATCGCCGCCAACGACGAGTTCTTCGCCGAGCGCGAGAACCTCCTCGTCCCCGAGCGCGCCGCCTTCGACCCGGAACGCTTCGGCCACAAGGGAAAGGTCATGGACGGCTGGGAGACCCGCCGCCGGCGCGGCACCGGCGCGGACGAGGTCTTCCCCGCCCCCGAGGACCACGACTGGGCGATCGTCCGTCTCGGCGCCCCCGGCGTCATCCGCGGGATCGTCGTCGACAGCGCGCACTTCCGCGGCAACTACCCGCAGAAGGTCAGCGTCCAGGCCACCGCCGTCGACGGCGCGCCCGGCCCCGCCGAGCTGCTCGACGCGACGTGGGAGGAGCTCGTCCCGCCCACCCCCGTCCGCGGCCACGCGGCCAACGGCTTCGCCGTCGACGTCGAGCGCCGCTTCACCCACGTGCGGCTCTGCCAGCACCCCGACGGCGGCATCGCCCGCCTCCGCGTCCACGGCGAGGTCGTGCCCGACCCCGCGTGGTGGGAGCTGCTGGGCACCGTCGACCTGGCCTCCGTGCTGAACGGCGGCTGCTACGAGGACGCCTCGGACACCTTCTACTCCTCGCCGACGCAGATCATCCTGCCCGGCACCTCCCGCAAGATGGACGACGGCTGGGAGAACCGCCGCCGCCGCGTCCGGGGCACCCACGACTGGGTCCGTTTCCGGCTCGCCGCCCAGGGGGCCGTCCGCGCCGTCGAGGTCGACACCGCCTACCTCAAGGGGAACTCGGCCGGTTGGATCGCGCTCCAGGGCCGCAACGGCGGGACCGGGGCCGAGTGGTTCGAGATCATCCCGCGCACCCGCCTCCAACCCGACACCCTGCACCGCTTCGCGCTGCCCGCGCAGGCCGTCGTCACCCACGTCCGCCTCGACGCGTTCCCCGACGGCGGCATCGCCCGGATGAGGCTCCACGGCACGCTCACCGAGCAGGGGGCGGCCGACCTGCGCGCCCGGTACGCCCGCGCCGCCGGCTGACCCGCTTCCGCCCGGCGGCGCGGGCGCGCACCGACGCCCGCCGGCCGCAACCCGAGCACGGCGAAGGGGCGCCTCCACGGGGGAGGGCGCCCCTTCTCCGTTCGACCGGCCGCGGTCGGGCGTTACTTCGCGGCTGCCGCGTCCGCCGCCCGTGCCTTCAGCGCGCGCTCGACGCCCGCGCGGCACTCCGTCACCAGACGGCGCAGCGCCGGGACCGGATCGTGCTCGGCGATCCACGCGTCCGTCGCGTCCAGGGTCTCCTGCGAGACCTGGAGCGTCGGGTAGAGACCGACCACGATCTGCTGGACGATCTCGTGGCTGCGGGTCTCCGAGATGCCCTTGATCGAGGCGAAGTACCGCGCGGTGTACGGGGCGATCAGCTCGCGCTGGTCGGCCTGGACGAAGCCGCCGATGACCGCCTCCTGCACGGCGTTCGCCAGCTTGTCCTCCTCGACGACCGCGGTCCAGGCCTCCGCCTTGGCGGCCTCCGTCGGACGGGCCGCGCGCGCGGTGGCGGCGTGCCGCTCGCCCGCTGCCGTGCGGTCCCGCTCCAGCTCAGCGGCGATCTCCGCCTCGTCGAAGCGGCCGGTGGCCGCGAGGCGCTGCACGAACGTCCAACGCAGCTCTGCGTCGACCGCGAGGCCCTTGATCACCTCGGAGCCGTCGAGCAACCCGGCGAGCAGGTCGAGCTCGGCGTCCTCGCGGGCCGTCGCCGCGAAGGCCCGTGCCCACGCCAGCTGGTGGTCGCTGCCCGCCTCGGAGGCGCGCAGCTGCTCCTGGGCGAAGGCGCCCCAGCGCGCCAGGCCGGTCGCACGCCACTCCGGCGCGGCGTACAGCTCCAGGGCGGCCTTCACCTGGCCCTGCAGCGACTGCACCACACCGATGTCGGACTCCTTGGCGATGCCCGAGAGCACCAGGTCCAGGTAGTCGCGGGTGGCCAGCTCGCCGTCACGGGTCATGTCCCAGGCGGAGGCCCAGCACAGGGCGCGCGGCAGGGGCTCGGCGAAGTCCCCGAGGTGCGCGGTGACGTTCGTCAGGGACACCTCGTCGAGGCGGACCTTCGCGTACGACAGGTCGTCGTCGTTGAGGAGGACGACCGCCGGGCGGACCTTGCCCACCAACTGCTCGACGACGGTCAGCTCGGCCGCCGCGACGTCCAGCTCCAGCCGGTCGGTGCGGACCAGCTTGCCGCTCGCGTCGAGGTCGTAGAAGCCGATCGCGATCCGGTGCGGACGGAGCACGGCCTCGCCCTTGGCGCCGGCGGGCAGCGCCGGGGCCTCCTGCCTGACCGCGAAGGCGGTGATGGCGCCGTTCTCGTCGGTCTCGATCTCCGGGCGGAGGACGTTGATGCCGGCCGTCTCCAGCCATGCCTTCGACCAGGTCTTCAGATCGCGGCCGGAGGTCTCCTCCAGCGCGCCGAGGAGGTCGGACAGTCGGGTGTTCCCGAAGGCGTGCGCCTGGAAGTACGCCTGTACGCCCTTGAAGAACTCCTCCTGGCCGACGTAGGCCACGAGCTGCTTCAGGACGGAGGCGCCCTTGGCGTACGTGATGCCGTCGAAGTTGACGAGCACGTCCTCCAGGTCGTTGATCTCGGCCATGATCGGGTGGGTCGACGGCAGCTGGTCCTGGCGGTAGGCCCAGGTCTTCTCCGCGTTGGCGAAGGTCGTCCAGGCGTTGGGCCAGCGGGTGCCGGCGACGGAGGCCTGGCAGGCGACCGAGGTGTAGGTGGCGAACGACTCGTTCAGCCACAGGTCGTTCCACCACTCCATGGTGACGAGGTCGCCGAACCACATGTGGGCGAGCTCGTGCAGGATGGTCTCGGCCCGCTGCCCGTACGCCGCGTCCGTCACCTTCGAGCGGAAGACGTACTGGTCGCGGATGGTGACCGCGCCCGCGTTCTCCATCGCGCCCGCGTTGAACTCCGGCACGAACAGCTGGTCGTACTTGGCGAACGGGTAGGCGTACGCGAACTTCTCCTGGAACCAGCCGAAGCCCTGGCGGGTCACGTCGAAGATGTGGTCCGCGTCGAGGAACTCCGCCAGCGACGGACGGCAGTAGATGCCGAGCGGGACGGACTGGCCGTCCTCGCCCTCGTACGTCGAGTGCACCGAGTGGTACGGGCCGACGATCAGGGCCGTGATGTAGGTGGAGATGCGGGGGGTCGGCGCGAAGCGCCACACCGTCCCCTCGGGACCCTCGGGCTCCGGCGCCGGCGAGTTCGAGATCACCTTCCAGCCGGCCGGAGCCGTCACGGTGAACTGGAAGGTGGCCTTCAGGTCGGGCTGCTCGAAGGAGGCGAAGACGCGCCGGGCGTCCGGCACCTCGAACTGGGTGTAGAGGTAGGCCTGGTCGTCGACCGGGTCGACGAAGCGGTGCAGTCCCTCACCGGTGTTGGTGTAGGCGCAGTCGGCGACGACCTTGAGCTCGTTGCGACCGGCGGCCAGGTGGGCCAGGGCGATCCGGGAGTCCCGGAAGACGGCGGCCACGTCGAGCGAGCGGCCGTTGAGCACGACCTCGTGGACGGCCGGGGCGACGAGGTCGATGAAGGTCTCGGCACCGGCCTCGGCGGAATCGAAGCGGACGGTGGTGACGGACCGGTAGGTGCCGCCCTCCTGCGCACCGGTGAGGTCCAGTTCGACCTCGTACGCGTCCACGGTCAGCAGCGCCGCCCGCTGCTGAGCCTCTTCACGGGTCAGGTTTGTCCCAGGCACCCGGTCAACTCCTCGGTTTCGTGACGTTTGGGCCATCCTTCCATGGGGCGGCTCGCCGACGCACCGAGCATTTCCACGGCCCGCCCCCGCCGCCCCGCCCGGACGCGGTGGGTGCCGTCGCCGCGCGGGCCCGTCCCGTGCACGCAAGAGGGGCGGCTCCCCGTGACGGGGAGCCGCCCCTCCCGGGGCGTGCGGTCAGCCCTGGAGTTCGGCCGCGACGAGCTCCGCGATCTGCACGGCGTTCAGCGCCGCGCCCTTGCGCAGGTTGTCGTTGGAGAGGAACAGCGCGAGCCCGTTCTCCACGGTCTCGTCGACGCGGATGCGCCCCACGTACGAGACGTCCTTGCCGGCCGCCTGGAGCGGGGTCGGGATCTCGGAGAGCTCGACGCCCTCGGCGTCCTTGAGGAGCTCGTACGCGCGCTCGACGCTGATCGGACGCTCGAAGCGGACGTTGACCTGGAGCGAGTGGCCGGAGAAGACGGGGACGCGCACGCAGGTGCCGGAGACCTTGAGCTCGGGGATCTCCAGGATCTTGCGGGACTCGTTGCGGAGCTTCTGCTCCTCGTCGGTCTCGAAGGTGCCGTCGTCGACGAGGGAGCCGGCCAGCGGGACCACGTTGAAGGCGATCGGGCGCTGGTAGACGGTGGGCTCGGGGAACTCGACGGCCTCGCCGTCGAAGGCCAGCCGGTCGGCGGTCTCGGCCACGGCGCACGCCTGCGTGCGCAGCTCGGCGACGCCGGCCACGCCCGAGCCGGAGACGGCCTGGTAGGTGGTGGCGACCAGCGCGGTGAGCCCGGCCTCCTGGTGGAGCGGCTTGAGGACCGGCATGGCGGCCATCGTGGTGCAGTTCGGGTTGGCGATGATGCCCTTGGGGCGGTCCTTGACCGCGTGCGGGTTGACCTCGGAGACCACCAGCGGGACCTCGGGGTCACGACGCCAGGCGGAGGAGTTGTCGATCACGACGGCGCCCTGCGAGGCGACCTTCTCCGCGAGGGCCTTGGAGGTGGCGCCACCGGCGGAGAAGAGCACGATGTCCAGGCCGCTGTAGTCGGCGGTGGACGCGTCCTCGACCGTGACGCCGTCGATGACGGTGCCGGCGGAGCGGGCGGAGGCGAAGAGCCGCAGCTCGTCGACCGGGAAGTTCCGCTCGGCCAGGATCTTCCGCATGACTGTGCCGACCTGACCGGTGGCTCCGACGATTCCGACCTTCACGGGTGCTCCTCCGTACGTGTGTGCAAGGTGCTGCTTTCCATGATGCGTATGTCCCGGTGCGCCTTGTCCAATCCATTGTCCACGGGTCGGGATGCGTTCCGGCGCGTCCGGGGACGGAGAAGGGGCGGGCACCGGAACCGGTGCCCGCCCCTTTCGTGCGTGTGGTGCTACGGGGTGACGGCGCCGATCAGGACGCTGCCGGTGCCCGCGGAGGTGCCGCGCGCGTTCAGCAGCTGGACCTCGCCGAAGAACTGCCGGCCCTCGGGAGCCGCCCCGGAGACCAGGACCTCGGCGGCGACCTGGGCGGACGCGCCGTTGGCCAGCTTCACCGGCTTGGATCCGTCGACCTTCACCTCGCCGAGCGCGGCCGAGTAGTACACGTCCTTGTAGTCGTACGTCGTACCGCCCTCGGCCTGGACCGAGTAGCCGTCGATGACGACGGTGTACGTGCCCGCGGCGGGCTTGACCAGGGAGACGGCCTCCTCCGAGTCGCCGTCGGCCGACTGACCGACCTGCTTGCCGTCGAGGTAGACGGTCAGGTCGAGGTCGGCGGCCTTGTCGGAGGTGTTGCCGATGGCCACGTCGAGCCGCTCGACGCCCTCACCGATGGTGACGGTCTTCGTCTGCTTCTCGTGGTGCTGGATGGTCGGGGTCTCGGACTTCTGGGACCCGAGCGGACCGCCCTTCAGCGTGCCGTCGATGGCGGCGAAGGAGTTGGTGACCTTCCACTCGACGGCGGACGGGGTGCCCACCTTCGCCTCGGCGACGGTCAGCACCGCCGGGTCGAAGTCGGCGCCGAGCGCGGACACGTCCAGCGTGTAGGGGTTGTCCAGGTCGGGCGAGGTGCGGCGGGCCTCGACCTCGATCTCCCACACGCCCGGGGTCGGGTTCGCGTACGAGCGCAGGTCCGGACGGCAGGTGTTCGCCGGGTTGTAGTGCGGGTAGCAGACGTTGGACGCGGTCGACTCGAACGGCACGCCGTACGGGTGGATCGCGATGAACCGGGTCTGGCTCTGCTCCTTCAGACCGCCGAGGGCGACCTCAAGGGTCTTCGCGCCCTCCGGGACGGTGATGAAGTACGACTTCACGCCGTTGCGCTGCACGGAGCCGGTGGCGGTGAAGCGGTAACCGGGGGCCGTCAGGTCCTCGGCGGCGACGACGGTCGCCATGATCTGCTTGTCGACGCCCTCGGTGAAGAAGTCGTCGGCCTCCAGGATGACGCTGTGCACGCCGGCGGCCTTCGGACGGGCCTGCAGCTTGACGGTGACCGGCTTGTTCAGCGGCAGCGCCACCCAGGGGCTGCCGAGGAGGCGGAAGGTGCCGTCGTTGTACTTCAGGTCCAGCTTGTGCCAGACCGTGCGGTTCGGGCCGCTGGTGCGCGTGATGGTGACCTCGTAGACCTTCTTCTGGCCGACCTTGAGGCCGCCCTCGCGGTCGTACACGCCGGTGCCGGTGTGCGGGGCCGGGAAGATCACGGTGTCGACGGGGGCCTCGACCTTGTAGTCGTGCGCGGTCGCGCCGAACAGGATCGAGTCCCAGGCGTCGACGACGTTCACGAGGCCGGCGCCCTGCTCGTGCGCCGCGACACCGGAGATCCGCTTGGCGGTCGAGGTGAGCGCGGTGCGCAGGGTCAGCGGGGACAGCTCGACGTGCCGTTGCTTGGCCGCGGAGATCAGCAGCGCGCTGGCGCCGGCGACCTGGGGCGAGGACATCGAGGTGCCGTTGAACATGGCGTAGCCGGCGGGCAGCTCGTATCCGGCCTCGGGCACGGGGGAGCCGGCCTGCCAGGTCGGAACGCTGCTGATGGCCGAGCCGGGGCCGGTCACGGTCGGGGTGAAGCCGCCGTCCTCGCGCGGACCGCGCGAGGAGAAGGGGAACATGGCGTACTTCTTCGTGACGTCGGAGCCGTAGTTGGCGGCCCAGGTCGCCTTGGAGACGCCGGCGCCCACCGAGATCACCTTGTCGGCCAGACCGGGGTCGCCGATGGTGTTGGTGCCGGGGCCGGAGTTGCCGGCGGAGATGACCAGCTGGACGCCGTACTCGTCGATCAGCCGCGTGTAGAGGCGGGCGCGGACGTTGTCGCCGTCGTTGAGCGCGGGCAGGCCGCCGATCGACATGTTGACGATGTCGACGCCGCGGTTGACGACCAGGTCCACCATGCCCTCGGTGAGGGCGGTGTTGGTGCAGCCGCCGGACCAGGTGCAGGCGCGGGCGGACACGATCTTCGCGCCGGGGGCGGCGCCGTCCATCCGGCCGCCGAACATGCCGTTGGCGGCGGTGATGCCGGCGACGTGGGTGCCGTGGGCGGACTCGACGACGCCGATGTTGACGAAGTCGGCCTTCTTGCCGACCCAGGGCCCGCCGTACGGGTCCATCGGGACGTCCTTGCGGATCTCCACCACGAACGGGGTCCGCTCGGCCACGTCGGTGGTCGGGTCGTCCGTGCCGAAGTAGCCGATCTGGTAGCCGTCCTTGTACGGCTTCATCGGCTCGTTGTTGGTGAAGTCGCCGTCCTGGTCGGTGTCGACGCGGACGGTGCCGGCGACCGGGTCGTACAGCATGCCGAAGACGTCGGTGGTGTCGCCGTCCCGGTTGATGTCGCCCGCCGGGTCTCCGCCCGCGGTGACCGACTCGGCGAAGCGGTTGAAGCGGAAGGACCCCTCGGGCGCCTTCCAGCTCTGCCCGGAGGCCGTGAACACCGGCCCGGAGACCTCGGTCACCTGGGCGCGCCAGGTGCCGTCGCCCTCGGTGATCGGGTCGGTGGCGGTGACCCAGTCGACGATCTTGCGCTCGCCGGTGGTGGTCTTCTGCAGGGCCGGGTGGGCGAGGTCGACGCCCGAGTCGAGGATGCCGATGGTCACGCCGCGGCCGTCGGCCCGGGGGTGGTCCTGGACGAACTCGACCGCACCGGTCTCGAAGGACGGGTTGTACGGGTTCTTCGCGGGCGTCTTCGCGTCGGGGCCCGTGTAGGTCCGCTTGTGACGGGTGCCGTCGACCGCACTCGTGGTACCGGCGTCCGGGGTCGGGTCGTCGAGCTGGATCTCCGCCTGGAGGTCGATCGACAGGACCGAGGAGAGCTTGGTCGCGGCCGTGATGGCGGCCTTGGCCTTCTTGGTGGGGAGGGTGGCGCGGACGTAGCCGAGCTTGTCCTCCTGCTTGCCGACGGAGGCTCCGGGGACGGAGTCCAACTGGCCGGCGACCTGCTCGGTGGCGCCGGGCGCGGTGGCGACGAGCACGGTGACGTTCTGCTGGCCGCTCGCCTCGGCCTCGGAGAGCCGCTGGGCGTCGGTCGAGCCGAGCTTGTCGGCGGGGTCCGCGGTCTTGACCGGGGGAGTGGTGCTCGTCGGGTCGTCGGCCGCGAGGACCGGAGCGGCGCCTGCCGCAACCAGTGCGGTCACGAGTCCGGCGGCGGCGGCGATGCGGGCCGCGCGTCTCGTCCCGTGGGTCGGGCGTCCGGGTATGGAGCCCTGCGTTTTGGGGGTGGTCATTTACATCCCTGTTTGTGAAAGAAGAGGGTCCGGATTCCGGTACCGGATGACCGCTCAGCCTTTCGCAAGTGACAGGGTTTTGGGGAGGGTTAACGGGGGCGGGATGTGTACGTGGCGCACATCCGCCAGTGCGGAACACGCGCCACGCGGGACGAAACACCCCGAGGGGGATGGGGCGTCAGGTGCTGCGGGACTGCTCCCCGGGCCCTAGTGGTCCTTGGTGCGGGCGTAGTGGCGCGAGGCCTTGGCGCGGTTGCCGCAGGCCGCCATCGAGCACCAACGGCGGGTGCCGTTCCGCGAGGTGTCGAAGAAGTGCAGGATGCACGCTTCGTGGGCGCAGGCCCGGATCCGGTCGGGAGCCGTGCGCAGCAGGTCGAGGTAGTCCCGCGCGGCGGTCCAGGCCGGACCCCAGCTGGGGTCGGTGAACTCGGCCTCTTCGCCGGGGCCTTCGGTGGTGAGGGTGGCCCGGATGCGGCCGTGGTCGAGGACGGCGTCGACGCGCGCGGTGGCGGCGGGGTCGCCGGGCCGGTCGACGAGCGAGGCGAGCGCGTCCCGGGCGGCGAGGGTGTGCCGCAGGGTGGTGGCGTCGGCGGTGAACCGCCCTTCCAGGCCGTTGGCGGCGAGCCAGACGGCGAGGCCGTCGGTGTCCGTCAGCAGGTCCTGGCGGACGCCCTCCACGTTCCAGCGGGTGTTGAGCAGGTCCAGGGAGACGGGCTCGCCGGTGAGCGGTCGGGGGTCGACGGCGGTCATGGTGGCACCCTCCTCGCGGAACTAACCCCTCAAGATTACGTGAGCGGTTGACCCTCGCCATGCCTAACCTCTAAAGTTGAATTAGAGGGTTAGCCCGAGGGGGGCGTGCCCGAGAGGAAGGGAAGCGTCATGTCCGCGATCGGAACGCTCGCCACCCACCACGTCGGCCTCAACGTCACGGATCTGGAGCGCTCGCTCGCCTTCTACGGCGACGTCCTCGGCTTCGACGTCCTCGGCCGGGGCGAGGAGGAGGGCAGTCGCTACGCCTTCCTCGGCCGGGGCGAGCGCCTCGTGCTCACCCTCTGGCAGCAGTCCCGGGGCGCCTATGACCCCGCCCGGCCCGGCCTCCACCACCTCGCCTTCGAGGCCGAGTCCATCGACCACGTCCGTGCCGCCGAGGCCGCGCTCCTCGCCCGCGGCGCCTCCTTCGCGTACGAGGGCGTCGTCGCCCACCGCGAGGGGGCGGCCTCCGGCGGCATCTTCTTCCACGACCCGGACGGGACCCGCCTGGAGATCTCGGTCCCGAAGGGTGCGGAGCATGCCGAAGCTCCCTCGGAAACCGCCCCCACCTGCGGTTTCTTCTAGGTCGAGGGCGAAGGCCCCTCCCGCCCCCGGGCGGACGGAGCCACTGTCGAAACACGTCCGGCCGCCCGGGGCGTCGGAGCACCCCGATTCCTCCGGGACCCGGTGCGGAACGGCCGGGCGTGCCCCGCGCGCCCCCGCACCGGGGCCGCGCCCGTCGCCCCGCCTTCCAGGAGGTCCCCGTGAACACCGCCTACCACCCCGGCTCCCTCGCCGTGCAGGAACGCGTCGGCGTCCGTGACCTCGCGGACCGCATCGGCCGTTCCCTCACCCCCGGCATCCGCCCGGTCGCCGCCGCCTTCCTGGAGGCCCAACCCATGCTGGTGCTCGGTGCGGCGGATGCCGAGGGGCGCGTCTGGTCCCGTCTGCTCACCGGACCGCCCGGTTTCGTCCGGGCCGTCGGGCCGCACGCGGTCTCGGTGGCCGCGGCCCTCCCCGCGGGCCTCCCCGAAGGCGCCCCCGTCGGCACCCTCGCCCTCGATCCCCGCACCCGCCGCCGCATGCGGCTCAACGGCACCGCCCGGACCAGCAGTCGCGGCTTCACCGTCGAGGCCGAGCAGGTCTTCTCCAACTGCCCCAAGTACCTCCAGAAGAGGGAGTGGTACGGCTCCGAATCCCCCGGCCCCGAAGCCGGTGCCGTGCGACGCGGCGAGGCCCTCACCTCCGAGCAGACCCGCCGGATCCGCGCCGCCGACACCTTCTTCGTCTCCACGACCGCCCCCGACGGCGTCGACACGAGCCACCGCGGCGGCAACCCCGGCTTCGTCCGGGTCGACGGCCCGCGCGAGCTCGGCTGGCGCGACTACCCGGGCAACGCGATGTTCCTGACCCTGGGCAACCTGGAGTCGGACGGCCGTGCCGGACTCCTCTTCCTGGACTGGAGCACGGGGTGGACGCTCCGGGTCAGCGGCCGGGCGCACACCGAGTACGGCGCCGAGGGCCGCTTCACCCGCCTCCGGGTCGACCACACGGTCGAGGACCCGGCCGGCAGCCCCCTGCGGTGGTCGGCCCCCGCGTACTCCCCGGCCAATCCGGCCGTTTCCTGACCGTCCGTTCCCGCTCCCCGATGCCCGAAGGACCGCCCGTGCCCGTCGTGCCGCCCCCCGAAGCCGCCGTGCCCGCCGTGACGCCTCCCCCCGTTCCGGCGGGGACCGCCCGGCCCCGGCCACCCGCCCGGCCCCGCCCGCGGGCCGTGCTCGTGTCCACCGCCGCCTCCGTCACCGCGCTCCTCCTCCTGGTCGCGGTCGGCGCCCTGCTCCGCCAGCCGCTGCTCATCCCGCCGCTCGCGGCGAGCATGGCGTTGGTCGCGGGCGCCCCCGACCTCCCGCTCTCCCAACCGCGTTCGGTCGTCGGCGGCCAGTTGCTCTCGGCCCTCACCGGCTTCGGCGTCCTCGCCGCGGCCGGACCCGGGCCCTGGGCCGCCGCCGTCGCGGGCGGTCTCGCCCTCGGCGTGATGACGCTCGCCCGCACCCCGCACTCGCCCGCCGCGGCCACGGCCGTCATCGTCGCCCTCCAGGCACCGCCCTTCTGGTCGTTTCTCGGCCTCCTTGCCCTCGCCGCCCTCCTCCTGGTCGCCCTGGGGCCGGTGGCCGCCCGTGCCGCGGGGCGGACGTACCCCCAGTACTGGATCTAACCTCTTTGCATGCAAAAGGAGTTGAGGGTGGCGGCCTACGCCGTGTGCGTGCGTGACGGGCAACTGCTCCTGGCCCGCTGGGTCGCGAAGGACGGCAGCAAGCGCTGGACCCTTCCGGGTGGTGGCATGGAACACGGGGAGGAACCCGTCCGCACCGTCGTCCGCGAGGTCGAGGAGGAGACGGGGTACCTCGTCGAGCCCACCGCCCTCCTCGGCGTCGACTCCATCCGGCGTTCCTGGCTCAGGCTGTTCGACGGACCCGGGGACTGGCAGGGGCTGCGGATCGTCTACGAAGCCCAGGTCACCGGTGGTGCCCTGCGCAACGAGATCGACGGTTCCACGGACCTCGCCGCCTGGCACCCGCTCGACTCGGTGCCCTCCCTGACCCGTGTCGAGCTCGTCGACATCGGCCTCGACCTGTGGCGGGAGCGCCCGCCGGTCGGCCGCTCCCGCTTCACCACCCCGGGGAACGGCTGATCCCTCCGGAGGACGGCCGGAAAGGGCCCAACCGTCGAACCCCCTCTCAACCCGTCCCGCCGGGACCGCGGTCCCCTCCCGTGACCGATCAACCCGCACGTCAGGGGAGTCCGCATGCTAGCCGCACGCACCGTCCGCACCGTCCGCATCACCGCCGCCACCGTCCTCCTGGCGGGTCTCGCCGCTCCCGCCCTGGCCGCTCCCGCCCTGGCCGCTCCCGGCTCCGCGGCCCCCGCGAAGCCGGACCACACGGCCACCCTGCGGGCCCTCGACGCGGCCGTCGCCGCCGGCGTCCCCGGAGCCGTCGCCCAGGCCCGCGACGGCCGTGACCACTGGACCGGCACGGCCGGCGACCGCAAGGGCAACGACCGCTACCGCGTGGGCTCCATCACCAAGACCTTCACCGCCACCGTCCTCCTCCAGCTCCAGGCGGAGGGCCGCATCGACCTCGACGACCCGGTCGAGAAGTGGCTCCCCGGGGTCGTCCGCGGAAACGGCCACGACGGTACGAGGATCACCGTCCGCCAACTGCTCAACCACACCAGCGGCATCTACAACTACACCAGCGACCGCGGTTTCCAGCAGAAGGTCTTCGGTGCCGGGTTCCTGGAGCACCGCTACGACACCTGGACCCCGCGGCAGCTCGTCTCCCTCGCGATGGCCCACGAGCCCGACTTCGCCCCGGGCACCGACTGGAACTACTCCAACACCAACTTCGTCCTCGCCGGCATGGTGATCGAGGAGGTCACCGGGCGCCCCTACGGAAAGGCCGTCGAGAACCGGATCATCAAGCCGCTCAAACTGCGTGCCACCAGCGTCCCCGGGACCCGCTCGGCGATGCCGAAGCCCAGCAGCCCGGCGTACTCCACGCTCTCCGCGGACGGGAACGCCCCCGTGCACGACGTCTCGGCGCTCAACCCGAGCATCGCGGGCGCGGCAGGAGAGATGGTCTCCGACTCCCGGGACCTCCAGACCTTCTACCGGGCCCTGCTCAAGGGCCGGCTCCTGCCGAAGTCCGCATGGGAGGAAATGAGCACCACGGTCCCGATCTCCGCCGACCGCCCGGACGTGGGGTACGGTCTCGGGATCATGAAGCAGGAGCTGAGCTGCGGCAAGGAGGTCTGGGGCCACGGCGGCGGCATCCACGGCTCCGCCTCCTTCGCCCAGGTCACCCGCGACGGCGCGCACTCCCTCGCCGGCAACTTCAACGCCGACTGGACGGGGGACAGCGGGAAGGTCGTCGAAGCCGAGTTCTGCGGCACCGACCCGGAGGGGTAGTCGTCACTGCGGCAGGACGACGACGTACGCGGCGGGCTTCCGGTCCGGCGCGGCCATCAGGGCGGTGCAGACCACGGCGGCCTGCTGGTCCATCGCCTCGCGCAGCTTGCGCGGGGTGAGGTGGACGACCGTGATGCCGAGCCGCTCCAGGTGCTCCCGCTTGCGGGTGTACTCGTTCCACAGCTCCTCGTCGTCCTGCTGCGGCGCCCGGGTGTCCAGCTCGACGGCGACCGCGTGCTCGGGCCAGTAGGCGTCCACCCCGCCCAGGTGCGGGCCGCCCGGCAACCGCAGGTCCACGTTCCACAGCGGGTCCGGCAGCCCGAACTCCCGCACCATGGAGTAGAGCCGTTCTTCGCAGAGCGAGCGTCCCTCGGCGAGCAGCGCGTCCACCGCGTCCGCCACGTGCGGCCGGGAGAGCAGTCGAGACCGGCTCAACTCCCTGACCAGGGTGCCGGTTTCGCAGTGACCTCCGCGCACGGCGTCGGTGAGCAGCCGCCGCACCGCCGCCGCGTCCGAGAGGCCCGACACCGCGTCGGCGACGGCGCGGGCGACGGGGGCGACGGGGAGGTCGGTGAGCTCCACCGGCTCCGGCGACTCGGGGGTGCGCACCACCCGCACCCAAGCGGTCGAGCGCAGGCGCCGGGTGCGCGGCACCAGCACGTCGATCCGCTCCAGGGCGGTGAGCGGAGGTGCGGAGGGGAGGCGGTGCAGGGTCAGGGCGGCGAGCCCGGTGATCATCGGTTCGGGGCCCTGCGGGGGCACGGCTCCGGTCCCGCGGGCGTAGAGCAGGGCGGCGCGCAGCCGGTCCTCGCTGGTCGGTGCCCCGGGCTGGAGCAGGAAGACCCCGGGCAGCAGCTGCTGCCAGCCGCCGGGCCGGCACTGCGTGGCGACCTCGGTGGCGGAAACGCCCTGCGTCCTCAACTGCTCTGCGGAAGCAAGGCGTTGGTTCCGTCCGGTGCAGGAGGAGAGGGGGAGGGGGCGGGGGGTGAGGGGGGCGTTGTGGTTCATGTCCGGGGTCTTCCGTCCCCCGAGGCTTCCCTAACCCCTGTTACACATCCGTCGACAATTGGGGACGAGACCGCCCTAAAGGACGCACGTTCGAGTGCCGATGAGCCCCCTCGCCTTCGACGTCACCGAGGGGGCCGCGGACCGAAGCCCGCGACCCCCTCGGTGAGGGGCTCGCTATGCCGCGCCGTCGCAGGCCTGGGCCCGCAGCGCCCGCGCCAGGTCGTCGCGGGACTCCAGGACGAGTCGGCGCAGCGCTGGCGCTGCCCCGGCGTGCTCCGACAACCAGGAGTCCGCCGCCGCCAGCGTCGCCTCGCTGTCCTGCAGCCCCGGGAACAGGCCCTGGACCACGTCGATGCCGATCTGGATCGACCGCTCGTCCCACAACCGCTCGATCGCGGCGAAGTACTTCTCCGCGTACGGCGCGATCAGCTCGCGCTGCGAGGGCTGCACGAAGCCCGCGATGGTCGCCTCCACCAGTGCGTTCGACAGGGCGTCCGACTCGACGACCTGCGCCCAGGCCTGTGCCTTGACCTCCGACGAGGGGCGCGAGGCCAGCAGTCGGGTCTGGTGGCGCTTGCCCGTCGCGGTGTCGTCCCGGGCCAGCTCCTCGCCGATCCGGGCCTCGTCCGCCCGGCCGTGCACGGCCAGCGGGGAGAGCAGCGCCCAGCGCAGTTCCTGGTCGACGTCGAGGCCGTCGACCTCGGCGGTGCCGTCGAGCAGCCCCTCCAGGAACTGGAAGTCGGCCTCGGTGGAGGCGGTCGCCGCGAAGAACCGCGCCCAGGTCAACTGGTGCTCGCTGCCCGGCTCGGCCGTCCGCAGCTCGCGCAGCCCGCCTTCGGCGAGCAGGCGCCCGCCCTCCTCGCGCCACGCGGGCGCCGCGTACAGGGCGACGGCCGACTTCGCCCAGCCGTGCACCATCTGGAGCACGCCGATGTCGGTCTCGCGTCCCGCGAAGGCGAGCGCGACGGCGACGAAGTCACGGGCGGGCATCAGCCCGTCACGCGTCAGGTTCCACAACGCCGACCAGCCCAGCGCGCGGGCCAGCGGGTCGGTGATGTCGCCGAGGTGGGCGCGCAGGGTGGTGAGCGACCCCTCGTCGAAGCGGATCTTGCAGTAGGTGAGGTCGTCGTCGTTGACGAGGATCAGGTCGGGCCGCTCCTCGCCGGCGAGCGCGGAGACGACCGTTCGGGCACCGGCGATGTCGACCTCGGCCCGCGCGTACCGCACGAGCTCGCCGTCCGAGAGCCGGTAGAGCCCCACGGCGGCCCGGTGCGGGCGCAGCTCGTCGCCCTCCTGGAGGACGGCGAGCTCGACGATCCGGCCCTCCGCGTCCTGGGTGACGGCCGGGGTCAGGCTGTTCACGCCGGAGGTCTGCAACCAGGACTTCGCCCAGGCCTTCATGTCCCGTCCGGAGGTCTCCTCCAGGATCGAGAGGAGGTCGGCCAGCCGCGTGTTGCCGTAGGCGTGGCGCTTGAAGTAGCGGCGTGCGCCCTCCATGAACGCGTCCCGGCCGGCGTACGCGACCAGCTGCTTCAGGACGGAGGCGCCCTTGGCGTAGGTGATCCCGTCGAAGTTGAGCTTGGCGTCCTCCAGGTCACGGATGTCCGCCGTGATCGGGTGCGTGGACGGCAGCTGGTCGGCGCGGTAGGCCCAGGCCTTGCGGTTGTTGGCGAAGGTCACCCAGCTGTTGGTGAAGCGGGTGGCCTCGGCGTTCACGAAGGAGCCCATGAAGTCCGCGAAGGACTCCTTCAGCCACAGGTCGTCCCACCAGACCATGGTGACCAGGTCGCCGAACCACATGTGCGCCATCTCGTGGAGGATGACGTTGGACCGGGCCTCGTACGAGGCCTGGGTGACCTTGCCCCGGAAGACGCACTCCTCGCGGAAGGTGACCAGGCCCGGGTTCTCCATCGCACCGAGGTTGTACTCGGGGACGAAGGCCTGGTCGTACTTGCCGAAGGGGTACGGGTAGTCGAAGTTCTCGTGGAAGAAGTCGAAGCCCTGCTTGGTGATCAGGAAGATGTCGTCCGGGTCGAAGTGCTTCGCGAGGGACTTGCGGCACATCGCGCCGAGCGGGATCTCCAGCTCGCCGCGCGCGTAGGTGTCGGTGACGTAGTGGTACGGGCCGGCGACGACGCACGTGATGTACGTGGAGATCGGCGCCGTCTCCGCGAACCGCCACACGCCCTCGGCGTCCTGCTCGCCCGCGCCGTTCGACCAGACCGTCCACCCCTCCGGTGCGGTCACGGCGAAGCGGTACGGGGCCTTGAGGTCGGGCTGCTCGAAGTTGGCGAACACCCGACGGGCGTCGGCCGGCTCGTACTGGGTGTAGAGGTAGACCTCGCCGTCCTCCGGGTCGACGAAGCGGTGCATGCCCTCGCCGGTCCGGCTGTAGGCGCACTGTGCGTCCACCACCAGCGTGTTCTCGTCGGCCAGGTCGTCGAGCGCGATCCGCGTGCCGTCGAAGACCGCTGCCGGGTCGAGGGGGCGGCCGTTGAGGGTGACCGCGTTCACCGACGGCGCGATCAGGTCGACGAAGGTGCTCGTGCCCCCGCCGGTGCGGCGGAACCGGATCGTCGTCTCCGAGCGGAAGGTGCGCACCGTCTCGGTGGACTCGCCGACCGCCGATCGTAGGTCGAGGACGACCTCGTAGGCGTCGACGGACAACAGCGAGGCCCGCTCGTGGGCCTCGTCGCGGGACAGGTTCTCACCGGGCACGGTCACTCCTTCGTGGCACGTTTGAAGCAGCACCGATCTTCCCACGTGCTGCTGTCGCGCGGTACGCGGGAATGCCGTCACGGGACGTCGGTGTTGGCTCCCTTCGGTGCACCACCTTCCACGCGGCCTTACCGAGGAGTGACATGTCCGAGACCAGGACCACCGCCGACTTCTACTTCGATCCGCTCTGCCCCTGGGCCTGGATGACCTCCCGCTGGATGCTGGAGGTGGAGCAGGTGCGCCCGGTCGACGTCCGCTGGAAGGTCATGAGCCTGGCGGTGCTCAACGAGAACCGGCTCGACGAGCTCCCGCCGGAGTACCGGGAGATGCTGGAGACCCAGGCCTGGGGCCCGGTCCGCGTGGTGACGGCAGCCCAGGTGCTGCACGGCGACGAGGTCGTCGGGAAGCTGTACACGGCCCTCGGCACCCGCTTCCACAACAACGGCGAGGGGGCCACCCGCGAGGCGATCGTGGGCGCCCTGACCGACGTCGGGCTGCCCGAGGACCTCGCGGACTTCGCCGACAAGGACACCTACGACGCCGAGCTCCGGGCCTCGCACAAGGAGGGCATCGAGAAGGTCGGCCAGGACGTCGGCACCCCGGTCATCGCGGTGCCGGGCCCGACGGGCGACGAGGTCGCCTTCTTCGGCCCGGTCGTCACCCCGACCCCGCGCGGCGATGCGGCGGCCCGCCTGTGGGACGGCACCCTCCTGGTGGCGTCGACGCCGGGCTTCTACGAGATCAAGCGCACCCGGACGGCGGCGCCGAGCTTCCAGTAGACCCGGGCACGGCACGGAAGAACCCCCGCGATTCCTGTCATCGCGGGGGTTCCCCTTTCATCCGCCTGCCCGGTGAAGGTGGAGAAGACGATCACGAGCAGGACGTCCTCAGATGCCGATGAGCGGGGTGCGCCCCTTGGCGTCGGCGTAGCGCTTCTGCACGTCCTGCCAGTTGACGACCTGCCACATGGCCTCGATGAAGTCGACCTTCTGGTTCTTGTACTGCAGGTAGAAGGCGTGCTCCCAGGCGTCGAAGACCAGGATCGGGACCGAGCCCTGACCGACGTTGCCCTGGTGGTCGTAGACCTGCTCGACGATCAGCCGGCCGCTGAGGGGTTCGTACGCGAGGACGCCCCAGCCGGATCCCTGGGTGGTCGCGGAGGCCTTGGTCAACTGGGTCTTGAACGCGGCGAAGGAGCCGAAGGAGTCGGCGATCGCGTCCGCGAGTTCACCCGTGCCGTCCGCCGCCGAGGGCTCGCCGCCCCCTCCGTCCTTCGGGCTGCTCATGTTGTTCCAGTAGATGGAGTGGAGGACGTGGCCGGAGAGGTGGAAGGCCAGGTTCTTCTCCAGGCCGTTGATCGCCTCCCACCGTTCCTTCTCGCGGGCCTCCGCCAACTGCTCCAGGGTGTCGTTCGCGCCCTTGACGTAGGCGGCGTGGTGCTTGTCGTGGTGCAACTCGATGATCTGCGGATTGATCACCGGCTCCAGCGCCGCGTAGTCGTACGGCAGCTCGGGAAGTGTGTAGATCGCCATGTGCCGGCCCCCTTCGACCGCTCCTGCTTATTGCAAGCTATGTGCAAGTGCAGGCTAGCAGTAGGTGCGAAGAAAGAGTGATCATCCCCGCCCGAGTGGCGGCGCCCGGCCGCTCCGCGCCCGGCCGCGACGAGGCCCCTGGACCCGTCGTCTACGGGTCCAGGGGCAGCGGCAGATGTGTATAATAGTAACGGGCGTGCCTGCGTAGATTCGGCCCCACAAACGGCACACCGCAAGGGGGGTGAGGGAGGTGGCGGGGGCACGGCCCGCCACCGACGACAAGTC